>JADKKB010000006.1 GCA_016720705.1 Chloracidobacterium sp.
CTTCTGATGAAATTTTGAAGTAGATCTATATTCATTACTTTAGTCGCATCAAAGGAATTTCAGCACGTCGCTCTCGTTCCTCGGACCAAATGGAATAGATTTACGCCCACCAGCATCAAATAACGCGAGCGGCGCCAGAATGAGTGATATCTTGAGTCTATTTAGCATGGATCTAAATTTTGCGAAAGTTGACTGACGCGCGACGGCAGTCGTCGTAAAATCGAACATCCTCAGGAAGGCAGTGCAGGGGGCATTCTTAGTCAATCGGGTTCTCGGCGAATTCAATATCAGGTGCGAAACCAGAGTAGGTTTCGCTCTACGACGAACTAACTAACGCGGCAATTTTTTTCACTGGATAAAGCGCTGTCAACACCGATCCCAATCCGATGCCTCGAGAAAACGTCCTTTTTATGACTTCAGGAACGATCGTGATTACCCCCACGTAGAATGTCCAGTAGTAGTTCACCGTGGGCGTGTTCTGATGTTGCGAAGACTTGGAGGAGGATCTGGCATCGCTTACGAACTCTGAATGACGCGATTCAAACGGTCATACACGCCAAGCTCGTCGTGATGCTCCTCGCATCGACCTTTGTTGCGAGAGAACGCGACCATCGACCGTATTCTTTGTTGGAAGAATCGCGGTGGCCGCCCCTCTTTTTATTTGCATTATTCCACCGCCGCCCCGCCGCCGCTCCGTAAACCTACGGTTCCCAGAGAGTAAAGGGTAGGCAAACACATTAAGTCTCGATTAGCTGGATCGATGTTGCCGAGCCGGTAGAGACGTCAACGCAAAAAGCACGCACGGATTTCTCTACTTTCCGTGCGTGCTTTCGCGATCGACCATTGAGGAATTATGCTATTGATCTACTCTCAGTCAGCAATTTTCCAAATACATATTGATAAGGAGTACAAGAATGGAGCTATTACCCAGAACTTCGGAGCTCGATTACCGAACAAAATTCTTAAATGACCCTTGTTTTATCAGGGTCTGATATATCGCTATAAAATAATTTTCCGTCGGCTAAGAGATAGAGCTTTTTGCCTCTAAATGTCATGTCGAAAATCACCGCGAGGCTTAAACTCAATCTTCTTCCATTTCGGATCATCACGGTTGCGTATGACGATTATCTCGTTAGGGCCGAAAGCGGCGATCGAAGAACCATAGGTGATCCGCTGAAGGCTTTATCTACGCCGCTGGATTCTTTGGTCCAAGTTTTTCCGCTATCTTCCGTACGAAGGATCAGCCCTTCTCCACCGACGATAAACCCGACTGATTCATTCATCATTTTCATGTTCATGACCTTGAATTGTGCGTCATCAGGAATGTTGGAGTAGTCGACCCAGTTGCCGCCGTTGTCCATCGAACGTAAAAGCTTTCCTCCGCTTAATAGCATCCATCCATTTCTGCCAACAAAATCGACGGCGGCGATCCCGCCATCCTCCCATTTTCCCCTGCCATAAAATCTCGAATCGGGATTCCTTTTCTTTAGAACCCAAAAGAGCCGGCCCAGGTCTTAAGAAGGACGGAAACACCGACCGGTCAGAAGTAGTGGTCATTCGGGTAGGTCCCCATAAAGTGGTTCTTGGGAATTTGTTGTCAGGGTAAATAAAGTCGGTCAATGTCAGATTCGAATACTCGCTTCCGACGGAGATATTCCACACTTGCGTCGTGTTCTCGCAGTTAGCATAAACCGCTATTGAGTCAGAAAGGACTTTCGCGTTCAACGGGAAACACAGATCGTCCAAATCAAATACCTTTGCGTCATCTGCTTTCCTGGTCAGACCGCCATCGACCGATCGAAAAGCATCTGTAATTCTGAATGATGTTTGATTTGTCAAACTCCCATCTTCACCGATTTCAACCATGCCTTTTGACCGATTGCGACGATTCTGCCATCGGACGAAGCAAACGCAAATAGTTGAAACGAAGTAGGAATTTCGATCCACTTGAATTGATCCACTGGCGCGAAAGGCGGAGTTGTTGCGAGATTCGATGAAGTTGCTGCTTCCGGATGATCGAGCACCTGACATCCGGCAGAGCAAGCAACTAACAGAGCCATCGAACAAACTATCTTTCCAAAATCAAATTTGAACATAATCTCCCCTTCGAAACGTAATTAACTTGTCAACTCAATTATTTGTTACAGACAATTCTCACAATATTCTCTGGCCACACCTATTTGCTTCGACAGAGTTTGCCTGACGCACTCTTATGTTGCCAGTGAGGGTAATCCTTCCTTGCCATGGTACTTGCAGGTCGGCTAAAACCGTACTTCTCAATATTTGTTTGACAGTTTTCCCCTTTGCCGGCCCTTGCGTCAGAACCTTAGGTAAGTATGTTGTGTCAATATCAAGTGCGGTTCCGCCGCCGTGATTGCTTGTTCCGGGGAACGCGGCCGCTAATATATTTCCGGTAGGGTTTCGGCTTTCGGCGAGCTACAGCCGCCTCATTCTCCTGTTGTTTGTTCCAATAGTCTTGCTGGACCGAAAACGGACGGTAAGCTTCATTTATACCCAGCCAAATTCCGCCCATCGAAATTTCCGTCACGCAGAAATTAAGTCGTCGTACATAGTGGCCGCAACATAAGGATTGTTCGCCCCAGCTCCATCCCCGGTCCAATTGACTACCGAAAGTTTCTTGAGTATTGGTATGTCGCAAGGGCCAAATAGTGTTGGTGGCGCGGACACATTGGCAGTAGTTCCTGCTCCTGGAAGGGCGGCGGAGCGGAAAGGGTTGCGGTTGCCGTGTCAAGTTGCCAAAAATAGGTCGGAGTTCCAAACGTCCCTGCATAGCTGTGGCCGCCGCCGAAAAGATTTCCTAAGATCCCCGTAAGAAAACTTCCCAGCCAGTTCGAATGCTTGTACCGGTTCCACCGGAATGCCCGCCTAAAGTTGGAAAGGTAGTATAAATAGTCGAATATCGCGGTGGAGTCCGTCCAAACCACTTGGATCAACTTTGTTGATCGGATCGTTAGTAACATAGGCATAAAGATTCAAGGTCTGAGGACTAAGTATCTTAACAGAACCCATCTTGATTGGATCGACAGTTGCGAACCGGCCCTGCTGCGAATCGTAGTACCTATTGTTAGCGTAATCCAATCCAGTCGAAGCACTTCGGTCGTAAGTCGTGAATCTACGATTTGTTGAGCCTGTAGATTCGCTGTCGAGCGAGGTTCCAAATGGCAATGTGTTCTGCTCAAACGAAGTTCCCGTACCCGGATCGGTGACTATCCGGGTTCCGAGTTGATCAGCGTGGTTAAACTGGACAGTTTCACCGCTTCCGTTTTTGGTTTGGGTCGCAAGCAAAGAGCCTCCGAGATAGATATAGTTCTTGACCCACGTCAAAACCTGTCCCGCACCTTCGGAGTATTCGCTTATGACCGATCCACCCTCTACGGCGTAATAGGTCAGATTTGTCGAGTTCTCATCGCCATCTTGTGAGACAACCCGCTCACGTCCAATCCCGTAGGTGTATGTCGCTATGGTCGTTCCGTTATCCGCCTTCACTTTTACCATGCGTCCGGCAGCGTCGTATTGGAATCGTAACGCCGAGCCGTCTTTTTGCATCGCGCGAGTTTGATTTCCGGCCAGATCGTATTCAAAACCGGTGGTAGTTATCCGGTTTGAAGTCGCATCAAACGCAAGCGTTGCATGTCCGTCACGCGGGATTTCCTTATTCTGATTATTCGGAGCACTGCTTCGTCTTCGATACGCCGATGGCACAGCAATGTCGTTGCTCGTTCCATACTGTGACGAAGTAACCTGTCCGTTCGAACTTTGCGTTATGTACCAAACACCAGTCGAAGGCCGGTAAACTGCTATATCTTCTTTTCCGTCACCGTCGTAGTCAGCCGAAACCGGTATGTCCCCAAATTGGAGCCCGCCAAATGTAACGGCGTAATACTGCCACGTCGTACTCGGCAGAACATACCAAACACCGGTCGAGGGCCGCCAGACAGCCAGATCGGTTTTGTGATCGCCGTCATAGTCCGATGCCACCGGCACGTCGCCGGGAATACCCCACTGGAATTGGAGTACCTGATTGGTCGCACTCGTCAAAATATATACGTACCAAGTGCCGCCCGTTGGCCTCCATACAGTAATATCGGCGCTGCCATCCCCATCGTAATCACCGACGATTGAACATCACCAAACTGCTGTCCCCCAAAAGTCACTACGTACCAACTGTTGTCAGAACTTCTTGTGATATACCATTCTCCGGACGAAGGGCGCCAAACGGCAACATCGGCTTTTCCATCACCGTCGTAATCAGCCGGAACGATCGCATCTCCTTTTTGACCGAAACTTCGCGTAAAGGTACTGCCGTCCGAACTCTTCTTGATAGTCCAAAGACCATTGTTCGGATTCCAAATTGCTATATCGGTTTTCCCGTCGCCATCGTAATCAGCCGGTGCGATCTGATTGCCACTTGCACCAAGTTGGGTTGAGCTGTTCTGTCCTGTCTGACTGTTTTTTATAGTCCATGTTCCTACTGGAACCGAACTGACCGATCTATTCCAAGTCGAATAATCGGCTTTACTATCACCGTCAAAATCAAACGGCGTGCCCGGTGTAGTCAAATTCACACTGGTGGAAGTTTGCTCACTTTGTTTATTGGGATCTAACGGGCTTGGTTTTGATTCGTTTTCCGTTTCTCTATTAAGTATGCTCAGATCAGCTACTTTCTCTAACAATACATCTTTGGTCAGCAACGAGGATTTCGGAACAACATCGTCAATTATTTTGTCCCGTTCTTTTTTTGTTGCTTGTTGCCTGATCTTGTACACGAAGAGCCTCAAAACCCAATGCTGTAACAGATAGTCTGTTTCCGAACCGATCATAAGTGTATCCCTGCGACCAGGTTTGATTTAGGCCACCCGTAACTTTTTGAGTCGAGAGAGCTTGTCGTATTCATACAGCCGATCTTTTATTCCGGTTAAGATTGTCAGTAATACCGGTTATCTGTCCACTTCCGCCTGTTGAACAAGAGCATTGCTGATATTGGTATGAAAGGTCCAGAAGAGTAGCACTTCCTCGCAAAACCTTTTGGTTCTGTAGGTTTCCGGACTGCAAATTGTAGTCGTACTGTTCTGTTATCTGGTTCGCTCCAGCTGGTCCGATTTTGACGGAAGTTACCTGATCGAGATTGTTGTAAACAAAACTCGATGCATAATTCACATTATCCACCTTTAAGCTGCTTCGTCGTCCCACTTGATCGAACGTGTGGTTAATATTCTTCCGGGGACTATTTCCCATTCCATACTGAGCCGGATAGTATTCGTCTGTGACTCGATTCAACGAGTCGTAAACGTAATTGGTCGCCATGGGAAAATCCGGACGACTTGCCAACGTCGTTTTCTTTTCCGTTATCCGGCCGAACAAGTCATAGAGGAAATTATTTGTTACCACCCTCTGCGGATTTCCTCCAACTGCAGTTTCAGTATATATGCCAGTGACCTGAGAAACGTTCCCGGTCGGTTGGTATTCAAACTTGACACTTGGACTTGGCAGAACATTCGCAGCCCCATTAGTTTCGTAGGTAACTGAGAACAAGCGGTTAAGCGGATCGATGATAAGTTCTGGGATTGCGGGATTTTGGTAGGAGTAGGTGGTTTTTACACCACGAGCGTCTGTCGATGTTTTTACGTTAGACATTTCATCGTAAGTAAACACATCAGACCATAGCCCGGTTTGAGCCCCCACAAACGTGCCATTTACATCCAGACTGGAGTTTGTTTCCGCCATCTTTTGAGCGGTAATCCTCCCCATGGAATCGTATCGGAATTTGCGTTCTTGGACTCCCTGTTCAGTCCGAACTAACTGTCCCAACCTGTCAAAGGAATATTTGGTTAATAGGCCGTTTGTCGAAACGGAGCCGTCACCGTCAGGATTTGGCTCAACAACTTCAGCCACGTTACCATCAGCATCCGTTCGGTGCCATTTCTCGCGACCTGTCGGATCTTTTATGCGAAAAGTGTGGCCAAGACCTAGGGTTGCAACACTGGGACGCATCACTTCATCGTAATAATTATTCTTCTCGCTTCCGTCAGGACTCCTTGATTTCTCGACTCGGCCAATCGAATCATAAAAATCTCTGACCAATAGACCCCGTGAGAGTTCTCGTTACTTTTGAACGGATTAGAAGTCCTTTTGGTTCGACCTTGGTCATCATATTCTGTTTCGACAACATCAAAAGTCTCGGTTCCATCTTGGTTGGTTCGCGATAGGGATTCCTGACGATAAGGCAGACTCAAACCATTCACTCGGGTTATCTGTTTTCCGACCACCTCTCCGCCGCTCGAATAACCCCGTTTGCGTGTACGCGATTCAAATCATCATAGTCTTCTACCGCGTAGGCCCCTGTTGGAGAAACACTTTTCTTCAATCTCCAATTCGATGAATCGTACTCGGACGACGCTGTTTTTTGGTTCGCATCCGTAACTGTTAGCGGAAGACCTGTATTATAATTGTACGTCGCACTTGTTGTAATTTGGGAGTTTGGAACGTTACCACTTCCTTGCATTACCACTTCGGGGTAGGCAAATCCGTCGCGGACGCGTAAGTGGTAAATGTCATATCCATTCCTATTGCCGAGGGGCTGTAGTTGACAACATTTCCGACCGAATCGTACGTACGACCATCAATATTTAGTCCGTCAAGGGTTGTATTTGTGACTACATTGTACTTTATTATGTTGGAAAGATTCCCACGTTCTGCCATGAACTCAGCCGGACACGGTGATCCCTGACAAAATGCCCCATAATTCTGGATTACATTATTAATTTTGAAAATTGGAGCCACGTCGTATCTTAGCTGCGTGTGGTCAATCCTATTGTTTGCGCCGTCAAACACATCCTCCGTGGTCTTCAGGTTAATTAAACGCGGTAGAGAGGCCCACTCGTTTTCCGTTAATGACCCGTCGTTTTTATCGGTGTATTGCGTTACGGTTTTGCGCAGTGTTTCATTGTTAAATCCGACTTCATGCATTTCCAGAACACGGTTAAAGGGTCCGTAAACGTCGAATATGGATTTTTCGTCAGAGCGACGTTATTTTCTATCTCGGAGTGCGTCACTGACATTGGGCGCGGCGTCGTTAAGTTATACGTCGCTGTATTGTTGTGAGCCGAGAACGAAAGCGTACCAGTCCCCCAATCCACCTCATCGATTGATCGCAAGACATTGTCCCGATCCCGATACTCGGTCTTGTAGGTTATCCCGTCTTTCGCCTTTTCCGCCTCGCTGCTCGAATAAGTTTTGTTGAACGAATATTCGGTGGTTTTACCCGCCTGATACGGCAGCGTAATGGTTGTTGTCCTCGGATTTGCATCCCAATCGACGGCGTAGGTTGTGATGGCTGGAGATGAAGGGTTAGGCATCCCGTCCCAAGTCTCGGTAACAGTCGTGTATTCTGGAACGTCGGGTATAGATGCCGTTGTGTTCTCCGGATACGAATAGACGCGGCAACGCGAAACAATGGGACTTGGAGCGATACTTCCAGTCGAGGAATTAAAACTCATGCCTCTCTGCTCTTCAACCTTACGAATCATTCCGTAAGGAGAATACGAATCGGAATCTCCAAACCAATACCCCGTGTTTGTTGACGGATAGTAAATCGCAGATAATACTTTTATCGAGTTATTGTCATCTCGGACCTTGGGATTGAGGCCATCAAAATTGTACGCAAGAGTGTGATCCTTGTAATTAAGCCGGACGAATGTTCTTTCAGTGACTACGCTTGTATTGGGATCGGGAAGGCCCGGTGCGGTTATACTTGTTAGATAATGTTTGCCGCCGATTTGGGTGTAGTTAAAAGTATAAATCCGTCCCAACGTATCCTTGATGTAATTGATAAACCTTCCGTCCTGAGGAGCATGGTAGAAAATGTTCATCACGTTGCCGTGCTTATCGACGACAGAAGTAGGAACCATTGTTATCGGGCTTCCCTCAGTTATACAGCCGCCCGTAGCATACCACGCTGTATATCCGATAGTTGATCCGTCGGGATATTTCAGATAAGTTGCATTAGCCGCGTTGTAGCAAGTCTGGCCATTAATCACGCTTCCGTTCAAAACGCTTCGGGCTTTTATAAACGAACCGTCATTGCTTTGCCCTTCGAAGATTTTTCTGTTCGACTCAATTTTGACGCTGCCCGCAAAGAACTTCTTAGAACCACTTCCGTCGAACTGAACGATACCTCCTCCGGCAAAATGAATCAGCTTTCCAAACCCAATTCCCCATCCCGGAGCAACTGGATCCTTGTCCATATCATAGGAAATGTCGCCACCCATTTTGGTCCAAACCCGCGAATTGTAGCTTAAGCTAAGATTCAAATCCAGCCCGGCTCGGCCCGGAACCGAGATAACCGGCGCCGCAATACTGAAGTTACTATTTTCTTTTGGTTTGCCTGGTGTTTCACCACGCTGGTTTCTCGGATGGCCAGCAAATACTATGTTATCCGGGTTCCAGTCTTCAAATGGAAGAAGGTTCTGTTGACTTGGAGAATTATCCTCTTTCTTGATTATAGTGCTTTCCGTTACTTGCTGTTCGACCACGTCGATTGTCCAGCCTTGGCTCTTACTCGCGCCTTCAACACGCAGGTTATATTGTCCGACACTCTTCAGAGTCAAAATCCCAATAGGCTCCGACTCGACCCTGCCTTCAGGAGTTTCAATCTCCCACATGAGCCTGACACCTGAAACCGGAATATCGTTAGCGTCATATGGAATCGCGTCAACCTGAACGAAAGATCCTGTAGATGCCGTTTCTGGGAAGGAGGCCCCGAATCGGACGACCTGAGAATCACGCGATTCCTAGGTTTCCTGTTGCTTCGTTTTAGCCGGGAACACGTAGTCGATTATCCTCTCGACAAGACCGCTAGTAGCACTATAGAACGCCAAATATTGGTAGCCACCACGAACGGCCCCTGAAAATTCCTTTGGTGCACTTGGAGTCGATAACGACAAGATACTAACGATCAACAGCGCGGACACCAACCGTCGATTGACCATCGAAGAGAACGCTTGTACCAAGCCTTTTAGGGAGTTCCCGATGACCGCCCCCCAACGACGAAAAGCAGCGAAGCATCTACGGCCGATAGTTTCATTCACACAACAAGCAAGAAATTTCATAGATTTTTCCCCAATGCCGATAAATAGCGATAAGGTTAGCCCACTTATACCGTCAATTGTGAGCGTATAAACAACTTCAGGCGACCCGTCATGGACCCAGCCATGTCGTCAGCGGAACTCGTAAGTTCAATAATGTTGAGGGTTGCTCCAATCGTTCGAGATCGAGCGTCTCAACAATTCTGCGGTTTCTTAGTTTCTTCTTGGACATGGGCTCTCCAATAAGTATGTGTAAATGGAAAAACTAATTGCGGCTTGGGAACAGGCGAAGGGATTTCTCTTGTGAGGAGTCTTTCGATTCGGGAGTTCAAAGCCAGCATTTGCAAATAACAAGTGCAATCAAGAAAGCCGGTTCCTTAGATAATGCCAGTGAGGCGGCTCAATCACAATGTTTCCGGCATTAAATACTACTGTTAAAGCAATGTCAAACCGAGGTTGAAAAAGTATCCTCATTCGAATCGCAGAGACGTCTGACCCAAGTAAATGCGCCAGTTGCCAATCATTCTTCTAACTTTCTGCATGAGAACCACCTCGACTCAGATCGAGGGGGATCGGGTTCAGCATACGAGGTCTCGACTGTGGTGTTCGGCAGTCAGGAAGGCACCTCGGTGCAGAAGCGGCAATCGCGCTTTTTTGCCCCAAGGCAATCAGCGTGTCGATATGCACTTGGAAGGCGAACTGTTGCATGGATGTTCCGTCTGTTACTGTGCTGTTTCGGAGAGGAAATTATTGGAGAAAAACAAAACGGGTAACGACATTCGATACCCGTAACGTGTTAAGTTAATTGGCTCCGCAGGTAAGACTCGAACTTACAACCCTTTGGTTAGCAGCGGAACGCATTCTGAAATGATTCCGCTAATGTTCTCACTTTGATTTCGACTCCTGTCGGGTATTCGGTTGCTCGACAAGACCCAACATGATCAGGTCGTTTGACGAAGGGGGCGGCGGACAGGTTCTCAATATCAGGAAATGGCAATGCCGGGCCTTTCCACGTTCTGTCCGAAGTAGGAGTTCCGACCAGAAAGAGTGTCAGTGCTTCGTCACGCACCTTGCCAATTGGTACGGCCCACAGACTAAATCGATGGGGATCTATCTTTGAATACAGGTAGAAGTAATTTCTATGTATCATCGAGCGGCCTTGCGACACGTAATTTCTATCCTTTTTCTCCCAGACTACACCTTCGAGATCTTCTAGCTTTTCGGGGAATGATCCCCGCTTCTGATGAAACTTTAGTAGATCTCTATTCATTACCCTAGTCGCATCAAAGGGTATTTCTGCACGTCGCTCTCGTTCCTCGGACCAAAGGGAGTAAATGTACACGCCCAATGTAAACCTCCCGCGATTAGTACCAGCTGGGAATACACATTTCCGGTTTTGTGTTTTGTGAGATATTCGCTGGGAGGCATGCCTCCCAGAGCATCAAACGACCAAGTTCTCATTAACCCGAAAACTCCAGTTTAGACTGGTAACAATCTTGGGAGGTTTACACCGCGGGCGGTTGCGGTTGCGGTTCTAGATCAACTCCGATGTACAACGTCAGAACGGTTTCGCCTGTCGATGATCGAGTTCCTTGTCTGTCAACACCGATCCTAAATCGATGCCTCGAGAAACCGTCTTTGTAAAATCAGGTCCGCCCCGGTCTATTGCAGGATTGAAAGAACTTTAACCAAATAACAAAAGGAGGCAGGTCTGTTCTATCGTCAAAAAGCACCCAACCAACTCGATCTCACACTTTCAACCGTGTGCCTGTCACACGTGCACTTGACACCAAAGGTAACTTCATCGATGACCCCGTCCTCGGAAGTTCACCATTGGCGAGTTCTGATACTGTGACGGACTAGGAGTAGAACTCGGCATCGCGTACGAACGCTCGTTAACCCTGTTCAAGCGATCATATGTATAGCTTGTCGTAATGCTTCTCGCGTCTACCTTGCTCGCGTGAGATTGCGGCTATTTATACCGTTCCTTTGCTGGAAGAATCGCGTTACCTGACCCTCGTATTTTCTCTGTCTAGTTCTCAAAATTTGTAAGAGGTTGAAATGCCTGTAATTTCTTTTTGGGAGGAATCATTCGCCGTAACTGATCTTTGGTAGATTCGAATTCGTGCCATTCAATCTCAACGCCATCAACCAATTCATCATATATTGGAACGAGCTTCCGTATACCCTTAAACCGACAGTACCCTTTCTCGTCATCGATTAATAACTCTTCTTCGGAAAGTTTTCCATGACTAATAGCCTTATCTAAAGCCTCCTCCGGGCTGTCTGCTTCAATTAGAATTAGGTTCTCCCAAACCAAAAAAGCTGTTTGCAATTTCGTGTCATCCTTTTCAAAAACCAGGATTTCGTAAGAGATGTACCACTTAATTTGTATTGAGTTACTAAAGTTTCTCATATCGCTTGTCTTATTTTATGCTGTTTCTCTTTGCTCCGATTGCTTTAAGGGCAGTATTAATCTTCTGTATTGAGCCCGCGTTCTCAGGATTGGCTTTTGCCGCTTTTAAATATTCTGCCTGAGCGGCTACACCGCCCCCAACCGCTGCCGCCGCCTTTGCATTCCATTCATTCTTAATATTCTGTTTACCTCCTTTTGCCATCTGCAAAATGGTTGGGGCAGCACAGGCGCAATTCGGATATCCAGCAGTGGAACTCGCTACTGCAGTCGCGACATTTGTTGCAGAATTCGGGGTCGATGGAAGTCGGGGAACATTTGGCGTCAACATATCAGGACCTCCATTCCATATCAGGAAGCCGATCGAACCCACGCTCAAAACTGCCGGCACCGTAATGGGATTACTGAGAATTCCACCTGCCGCGCCTGCCGCGCTAGAGAAAATTGGAAATTCAATTATAATTGGAGCGCCAGCGGCTAAAATCATTACCCCATCAGGCCCTGGCGTTCCCGCTAGAGAAAGACTACCGTCTGCGTTATGATACGCATAATTTCCAATCAAGTGCCTATTTGCCGCAATGAATGCGTCACTACCATGAAGCGAGGCAATCAATGAATATCCACCGTTTCCATCACGCCACCCATTTTTATTATTTGGACCATAGGTCGCTTGACCTTCTGCACTATTATATACATCATCTTCGATCCATTCGTAATTCTCGCCGTCTTTCGTTACCCACTGTAAGCCGCTGGGATCAGTAATATTAACGGGATTGTTCAAGGAATATGAATAGGCATTCCAACTCTGCGGTTCAATATCTAGGGCACCAGCATTTCCAAAGTCAATCGAACTAAACCTTCCAAGCCTGTTCGCATACATCCGAGCCATCGCAAAATCGAGATCTGTTTCTCCGTCAATTTCGTACCCTGTGAATTGCTTCCTTATAGTGTCATCCGCGTATCCGAGGACGGAAGTGCGCTGCGACGTGGCAATCTCTTCGCCGAAAGGATGGTAGTCGTGACGGGAAGCGACTGCTCCCGTAACGTCGGTGTTGATCCGGGGCGAGCCTAAGTGGTCGGCGGTTAGATACGCGACCTTTGCCGTTGAAGCATCGGCGACGATCGTCGAGTATTCTGCGATTTGCTTTCCGGCGGCGTCGTAGACGAAGATCGTGGTTTCTCCTGTGCCCGGAACGTACTTCTTGACGCGTTTACCATCGCCATCGTAAAAGTACTCTCCAACAGTTCCGCTGCTTGTCGAAGCTTTTACTTGTTTGTTTTCGCCGTCGTAGACGAATATCTGGCCGTTTGCGTCGGTTAGGGTGTTTCCAGCGGCGTCGTAGGTGTAGTCTTGGCCGGAATTCATCCGGTTGTTGTTGCCGCTGTTGATGCCCGGATTTAGCTGCTTTCTGAGCGTCGCACACAGTTCCGTATTGGAGTTGCAAAGCTTATCGAAACCAGCAAACGACGTATTAGACTCGACAAAGTTACGATTGCCATAACGGTCGAAACTAAAATCCTGCCGCCAGGTCTGAGTGTCGTTGTACGTCTCGTTCGCGTCATCCAGTCGATTTAACGAATCGTATGTGTAAGTCTGCACAAATGGATGAGCAAGCCCCATGAAATTGATAGTCTGCGTCAACACATTCCCATTATTCGCCGTCGTCCCGTAAGTGAAATCAAGGTCTAACTTGTCCGTCCCACCCTGAACCGTCCCCAAAGCGATCTGTGTCGGCTGAAGCCTCGAGTTGAACTGCGTCGATTCGAACTTTCCATTGCCGAGTTTCAGAAGCGTCCAACCCATTGCTTGCTCCTTGAAAGCTAGCTAAAAGCCAATCAAAAGAAATGCGATACCCCAACGCATCTAGGCTACTTATTCAGCTTCTCGTTCCTCACATTTGTCTGGCGGTGAATGAACTCCCTTTCGTAAAAATTCGATGTCGGTCAACAACCAAAGATCGTTCTCCAAATATGCGTGCATGAATCCCTTTAGTCGCTCCACGCTTCCATCGCCGTAAGAGACAGTTACGCACCCAAATACCAT
Source organism: Chloracidobacterium sp. (assembly GCA_016720705.1). Lineage (NCBI taxonomy): Bacteria > Pseudomonadati > Acidobacteriota > Blastocatellia > Chloracidobacteriales > Chloracidobacteriaceae > Chloracidobacterium > Chloracidobacterium sp. The sequence continues at coordinate 13,562 of JADKKB010000006.1, forward strand.
AACCCAACCTTTGGAATTTGGATCCGGCGTGACAGCCTTTCGAGAATCAAAGGCGTCTGCATAAAACATCGATTGTTTCCGCTGCTTAATGAATTTTTCTTTGCCAAGCGGTTCGTATAATATCTTATACAACTCTTCCCATTTTCGCTTCTTGTTTAGAGCGACGAACATATCAATTTGAGCGTTCAAGTTTTCGCGAACTCTCAATGAATGGGAAGCGACAAAATCCTTGTCCCCCGTTATTTGGCCAAAACATGGAGGTACGAACAAAAGTAGGCCCAATAAGGCAAACACGCTTGGTTTGTGGATAATTAAAGTCATAACATTTTACCTCAAGGTCCATCTACGGTTTATAAATTCGCCCGAACCAAGCTGTAGTTTGAACAATTTCTCCAGGCTTCTTGCCATCCGATATCGATTTTGCGGGTTGAAAGTTGATGGGACCGTCCGCTAGGTTCATTCTTTTTACACCGTAATTCGAAGCTCTAATGACATCTAGACGTTCCTCGTCCGATTTTGCATTTTTGAAATCTCCAAGGCGCGATCTCCCAACTACACGTCCACCCGCGTCTTTATTTGTAAAATCGGAGGCGGATGCTACACGAAGCATCGCGGAATGGGTCTTTACCTCGTCTGAGAGGTCAAAAGCCACCGGACGCCATGTCTTGCCTCCGTCATCAGATGAAAAGGCCAGTTCTCCGTTATCAAATTGCCGGCCGTGTTCCAGTTCATGGGCAAATCTTGATCTTAACGAATACTGCTCACCCGATGGCCCCCCAACATTATCGATATCGATAATAATCTTTTTCCCATCCGTCCTCAGTTCGCCTTCGCCGGTTTTTGATTTGTCGTCGCCTGACTTTAGATTTATAAGGTAAGTTACTTTTGAATTAAGTAATCGATTTAAAGTTTTCAACTCATCCTCACACTTCGACCCACATTTCTCCAAATAGTCCTTGTACTGATTAAACTGAGATTCGGCATCCGAACTAGAAAACTCATAAATCTCGCCAGTCGGATCGACAAACTTATAGGGGTTATTACGAACGTAATTGTAAAGACTAATCTGTTGCGGGTCGATTGGCCTTTCTTTTGTCATCAAAATCGGATCAATAGAAAGATAACGACCCAACGAGTTTTGATACATCCTAGCCTGAGCAAAATCTAATTCAGTCTCGCCGTCGCGCTCATAGGTCGCAAACCTCTCCCGAACGCTGTCACTTCCGTATCCTGAACGCAAAATTTCCTCTCCAAAAGGCATGAAGTCACGTCTTGAGGTTGTTTGACCGATGGCGTCGGTTGTTATTCTTGGGCTGCCGAGGTGGTCGCTTGTTAGGTATGCAATTTTGGCGTCGGTTGAATTGGCCACTAGTGTCGAATACTCGCCGATGAGTTTTCCTGCTGCATCGTAAACAAAGACTGTTACTTCTGCAGTCGAAGGGACGATCTTCTTTACTCTTCTGCCGTCACCATCGTAGAAGTATTCGCCGATCGTTGCATTTGAGGAGTTCTTAACAAGTGTTTGTTTGTTCTCGCCATCGTAGGTGAAAGTTCTATATTCACCGTCGCGAATAGTGTTTCCAGCGTTGTCGTACTGCCAGCCTGTTGAGGTGAGGCGATTATCTGTTGTGCTGACGGTCGGGTTGCAAATCGCTTCGGTGCAGCTTGACGCTGGCGAAGTCGTGTTGCCGCCGGTGAAATCGAATCTTCGATTTCCATAGCGGTCAAAGGTATATGTTTGCTTCCACGATTGAGACTGCGAACCTCCGTGAGGTGTGACATTCTCCGTCGCACTCTTTAGCCTATTCAGTTCGTCGTATGTATAAGTCTGCACCGCCGAAAACCCGGTGTTTCCTCCTACGGTTGGAACCGTAATTGTCTGGCTAAGCACATTGCCATTGTTGGCGTTCGTTCCGTAGCCGTATTCGAGTTCGAGAATGTTTTGTGTCGTCTCAGAGGTTCCAAGACCGATCTGAGTTGGTTGTAACCTCGAATTAAACTGTGTGGATTCGAATCGTCCGTTCCCGAGTTTCAGTGAACTAACTGCACCAGCAGCATTGTAATTGAAATCGTTCGCATAGGTCTTGAAGATCGCAGATGAGTTTTCCTTACTTGCGACAGATGCAAGATCTCCCGAAGCGTCCAACTCGTTCTTTACAACTCGGCACGAAGGATATTGCTGTTCAAGCAATGCTCCGCCTAGGTTGTAGGAGTAAGTCATCGCACAATCCGTCGAGCCGTTGCCGTAGATTACTCCGTCCGTTGTTTGTTTACTCGCGTTCACTCTTCCTAAGATGTCGAACGAAGTATATTCGGTTGTCGAGACAGAGGAGCTTACCTTGTCGAGTTTTCCGAATGCATGTGTCTTCTGGTCATAATAGTAGTTGACCGTCGGTGTTTGCGGAGTGTCGTTATAACTTCTTGTCGTGACGCGATTGAGAGCATCGTAAGCGTAAGTCGTAGTAATCGATCTCGCGTCAATCTTGCTCGTAAGATTTCCATTTGGATCATAGCCGTAGCTGATCGTTCCGCTTTCGGGGTTAGTCGCACTCGTTAGTCTCGACAGCGAGCTGTATGCAAACGATCGCGTTTGTGAGCACGAAGACGCTCCGCCGCATTGAGAGGTTGTACTGCTTGCCTGTGTCACTGTCAAAAGATTATTCAGTACATCGTAGGTATAACTCGTCGGCTGATACGGACTTCCGCTAACGTCAAGCTGATTGCTTGCGTTTGGTTCATCAACCCGTTCCAATTGGCCCAACCCATTTATGATCGAACGGCGTAGTTTGCCAGCCTGGTCGGAAACCGTTGTCGTATTTGCATTAATGTCGGTCGTGACGGTCCCGGTCAAATTCGTCGTGCTTCCAACCGTCGGAACTGTCGTGCCCGAATACGTGGTCGTATCGCTGTGTCGTCCTGTTTTTGACGAATACGATAATGTCCAACCCATTGTTGTCTCTGTCGAAGCCGCAGCCAACGAACTTGCCCGATATGGATTTGACACCAGCGAATAGCTTCCGAGGCTGTTTTCCGGGTCGGTTGTTACGCCAGGCGTCGGGTCGTTGATGCCGTACCGCGTTTGCACCTTTACACCATCGGTCTCATTCGTTGCGGATTGCGTGGCCGCATCCTCCAATGTCTTGGTCAGGCGCACTCTCCCGAGTTGATCGTAGAACTGAGTCGCCACCTTTTTGCCATCGCCTTTTGCCTCGAGATCGGACTTGACCACTACGAATCTGTCATCGTCGTGATACTCGGTAATAGTCCAAGATTCGAGGGTTTTCCCCAGAGCCGAGATCGCCTTTGTCGGGCGACCGAGATCGTCGTATTCTGTCGCGTTTGTAATGTCGTTGTCTTCGTCAGTCGTCGTTAGTACTGCTCCAGTGTAGAAATCGTAACTCGCCGTTGAAGTGCGGGCAAGCGACGTGCCGTCGGCGACGATCGTCTCGGTCGGGTAAAGTCCCGTAACGTTCCCATTCGGGCCCAAAACCTCCCCATAGAATATCTTTGAGACGATGGCCTTTGCATCGGTCACAGTAGTAGGATTCCCGTAAGAATCATAAGTCGACTGAGTCGAAACCGCGTTTCCGCTCGTACCGGTAGTCAGCGGGTCGGAAACTGCTCCCTTGGTCGAGTCCCAAACGCGTGTCTCCGTCAAATTGCCCGTTGTGGTGATGCTGTCATAGTAGAACTCTGAGCGTGCCTTCACAACGCCGCTGCCATCTCGGACTTCGGTCGATCTGATGAGATTCTTAAGCGACGGCGATGAAGGATTCATATACTCATTGCCGTTCACACTCGCGCTGTCAGCATCCGCCGCTTGATTGTAATAGGTGTTTACCGTCTTCCGCTTGAGCGTCAGGCCGCTGGTCGGCAGGCCGGTCACTTTAGCATAGATACCGGCGCCGCTTCGCGGAACGGAACCATACGCCACCCAATCATATTCAAGAACTTCGAGGACGTTTCCGTTCTTGTCGAATTTGAATTCCTTGATCGCGGTCGGCGATGTGGATGAAATATTTCCATTCGCATCGGGCAACGTCGAAAACTCGGCTTTTACGTAGGAATTGGCGCTTCCGACACCCGACCAGCCGCCACTCGCCGGCGGAATGCTGCCTGACATTGCGAACGGTAGGTTGTACGCCCATAAGCGTTCTGTGATCCCACCGTTCGGGCCGGTCGACCGGTACGACATACCGGAATCCCAAAACGATCCGTTTGTATTATAAAAGAGATATTCGCTGCTCACCGATCCGCTCGGGATCGTAATCGTGCTGGCCCATTTCGAAATCGAATATAGCCATGGGTTAACTCGTTGCGAAGTCGTCCCATCGTATACTTCTTCGTACGCCAGAGCCTTATTCAAGACACTTCTAGCCAGAACATCTGATGCAAGGCCATCGTAGTTTTCCATTCCGGGTTCCGAGTAGTTAAACGAGCTTTTTGCTCCTGTGGGCGCCGTGATTGTCTTTATCTCGCCCCATTCGTCCGTATAGACATTTGCTCCCGGCTGCGTCGCATTCGAGTAGTACTCGAACTCCATTGTTTGGCCGCCCGCCTGCGTTGGAAATGTGATCTTTTTCACTCCAGGAACGCTGGCTGCAAACGTCGCATATTGCTGCGAGAATTGGGCGTTAAGTGCTGTTGTCGTGCGATATTTCTTTTGTATCCAGCGGTCTTCCCACTCGATGTGGGTTTCGACAACGGCTCCGTTAATGCCTTTTGTCCGAACGATCTGCCCGGTTGAGTCGGACGCAAATTCAATGTATCTCCCGGCCGAGTCCTGGATCTTGTTGTCGATAAACTCTATCTTGTTTCCGTTTCTGTCAGTGATAGTCTGCCATGCACTTGAGTTAGCAGGTGCTCGTTCAATGACCGTGCCGTCCGGATAGTACATCTTCCAGTTTCGCAGATCGGGCCAGACACTCGCCGAATACGGAATAAACAATCGGAGGCGAGAACCGTCCATGGTTATATAGTTCATTCCTGTGGTAACAGGCCCGGTGCTACTCACGTCGGTATAACAAATTCCAGACCCGGGATGCGTACCTTGAATTGCCGTGAGGACCTCACCATTATAGTTCACGTTTGAATATCCGTCCGTTCCCGTACCAATAAATACGCCATAGGGCGCAACGGGAAAAACGTCCGAACGCTACCATCAGGCATGATCATTTCGACCTTCCAAACAAACGAAAGGTGCTCGACCGGATCGTGCATATGGCATACATCTGTCGTTTCCAGGTTTCGTCGGTCAGTTATCTGAAGCTGATATCCGACGGGGAGTTTCCAGCCGCCGTTATCACTCAAGGTCACGGTGTCAGTTGAGAAGTAGCTGCTCCCGTATTCGTCGGGATATCCGTCCTCGCGTGTTGTATGAACAGAATCAAATAGTTTGCTGTTGTAATTCAGCGAAACGGTATATCCGGGACTTGTTCCGCGACCTGCCGGCAATGATGCCAACGGGATATTCAACATCAGGTTGCCATTCGTGGTATTGATGACCTCAATACCCGTCGCAGCATATGTATTCGCGGCTCGAAATCCTCTATCAGGCTGCTGTGAAAACCCTAAGGTGAAGGCAACCAATATTATGACGATAGTAAGTGTGAGTTTTTTCATGTTGTGCCTCCTTTTATCTTCTCCATAGAGCGGGGACCGGTTTGTCGCCGTTCATGCCCCAGGCTTCTTGGCGGAGGGCGTTTGATGAGCCGGATTTGCGGATGTACCAGTTGCCGTTTGAAGGACGCCAGACGGCGATATCGACCTTGCCGTCGCCGTCGAAATCGTTTGCGACGGGCATGTCACCGGCGGCGTCACCGGTCGGAGTGGTCGTCGTGGTCGAGGTCCACGCGGCATTCATTATGATCCAACCGGCATTGTGCCGGACGGCGTAGTTGGCCTTGCCGTCGCCGTCGAAATCGGCTGAGACGGGCGTGTCGCCATCGTTGCCGAACGTCACCTGCTGTGTGGTCGTGTCGGAGCTTCGGAGTGTGTAGAAGGAAGTGGCAGAGGGCCGCCAGACGCTGATGTCGGCTTTGCCGTCGCCGTCATAGTCCCTCGGTGTCGGGATGTCGTTGTTGACGCCGTAGGTCACTGTCGTCGTACCGCTGTCGGATGATCTGGAGATGTACCAGACTCCTGTCGAAGGCCGGAAGACCGCAACGTCCGTCCTGCCGTCGCCGTCGAAGTCGGCAACCGCGGGTGTGTCGCCGCTGGCTCCGAAAGTCACCGTGTAATAGCTGCTGTTGCCGGAGGTCGCGATCCACCAGACGTTGGTCGAAGGCCTGAACACGGCAAAGTCGGTCTTGCCGTCTCCGTCGAAGTCGCCCTGGACGGGCGTGTCGGTGCTGTTGCCCCAGGCGTAAGATGTCCAGGCCGAGGTCACGAGGTTGTATACGTACCAGGTCCCGCTTGACGGCCGCCAAACCGCAAGATCCGCCGGCGGCGTCTCGTTGGCGTTGGCGTCAATTACGCTGAGAAGCCTGCTGGCTGCATAGACTAGTTCCTTCGCAAGCTGAGGTGTCGGCGTCGGAAGAGGTGCCGCGAAAGGGTTCCAACTGCTCGAAGCATTCTTTGGCAATGCTTTGCCAAACCAGCCGGTCCGCTGGCCGGTCAGGGAATCAGTGCCTGGCAGCCACCCGCTTTTTGCGAAGATGCCGATGCCGACCATCAGAATGATCGAGACAGCACCGATAGCTGCAAGGCGACTCCGCAGGACAGGGAACAAACCACTGCCGCCCATTGTGTCATCGACCGCTACCTGCCGAACAGGTCTACGCTTATTTCGGGACATATACGCTCCTCCTGAGAAATAGAGAAATGCATTCTTGTTAGTGGGGCAGGGAAGTCCTTTTTGGGCGCATTTCTACTCAGGAGTTCGGAGCCTTCAAACGCAAATATCAAAAAACCGTTCTGCGCCGTTTTACGAACAACGCTTTGCCGACATATCGGCTCGATGATCGTTCGTTATGCCAACAGTAAACGCCCAACGTCACACCGCGTATGTGACCAAGGTCACAACTGCCGATATTCTTTTTGATCGATACAAATCGAACGGCAGGCCAAAACGCTGACGCATTCCCTGAGCACGGGCGACGGCGCAGCACTCACAAGTGTTGTTCTTTGTTCCGACCTTTGAGAAATTTGAGAGGGATATGATTCATGAACGCGTGAACGCCGGGATCGCGAGTGCTCGCGAACGCGGTAGTCCGCACGGTCGCCCAAAGACGGCGGCTTTGAAAATACAGAAAATCGTTGAGCTCAAAGCCCAAGGGCTAAACCTCTCATAATATAGTACCAGACAGAAATACAGTTTCCGGTCAGAATAGGAAGTAGGAGGAGGACTGGAAATGACGAGATCGAAGTTCAGTGAGACGCAGGTAATAGGGATCCTGAAGCAGGTTGAAGGGGGACGGACGGTGGCGGAGGTATGCCGGGAGGCGGGGATATCAACGGCGACGTATTTCAAGTGGAAGTCAAAGTTCGGACGGATGGAGGCATCTGACATCCGGCGGATGCGTGAGCTGGAAGAAGAGAACCGGCAATTAAAGCGGATGTATGCGGAGCTTGCACTAGATCACCGTGTGTTAAAGGACGTGATCGAAAAAAAGCCCTGGGAGCGGTAGAGAAGCGTGTTGTGGTGACGCACATCAGGGCGAAGCACCTGATAAGCGAGAGGCGGGCATGTTCGTTGATGAAACTGTCGAGGACCGTGTTTCACTATCGCAGGAATAGGGCAAATAAGGATACGGAGATCGAAGAGGCTCTGGCGAGACTTGCGGGATTGCATCTTGAGATGGGATTCGGGAAGTTTCACACGATGCTGCGGAGAGAGGAAAAAGGCTGGAATCACAAGCGTGACAACCTCGGTTTATTGCGAAATGAAGCTGAATAAGTTCTCGGCTCAGATTAACGGTGGAAGTTGCTCACTTGGCACCGCCACCGTTCGATTTATCTTAGTCGGGCGATAAATGCAGAATTCAAGGTTAAGACCTCATCAGAGTCGCGGACTTGATTATATTCCCAAATTGCCTGTTCACCTGAAATAACATCCATTGCTTCGAATTGAAGCTCCATTGATTCCCATAGGGTGATTCTCGCAACATACTTCTCAGAGTCTTTATCGAGATATGCACCAGTTTTAGACGTTGGCTTGTGAAAGGCTTTTCGCAAGCCAGTCTGTTGAAATTCCTCGGCTCGATCATCGACCCACTTTTGAACTCTCGAAGCATAATTATTTATGGCTTAGGACTCAAAAAGCCTCGCTCAAATCCGTCGAAATATCAGTCAACAGTGGACTTAAACAGATCAGAGTATTTTCTCCGGGCTTCGTCGACACTCAGGCATATTAGTGCTGGAGGCCCGCCACCTTGCATATAACTATCAGGATAAATTCGCTCCCAAAAACGCCCATCAGACGGATCCTGAAAGAGCGTGTCCCATCCCGATTCATCTGTCCCAATCTTCTCAAGGCGATTTTTTACCAACCACTCGATTCTCTCCAGTACAGCGTCGCCACCGATGTTATTCTCCCGTATAATCCACTTTCCGATCAGTTCCTTCTCGCTTGTAAGTAGTTCTAGCATAGCAATTTTGCCCTTTTTATTTCCTCTAACAAATTGTTCTAATCGTTGCGTTACATGGAATAGGACCGTTGGGAATTGTAAACTCTCTCGCCCCGCCTGAGGTCCGACCAAACCCAACAAAAAATTCATTGCCTCCACTAATTGGGGAAGCAATTCCCGTTTGCGGCGCAGGAAATTCGATGATCGTAAACCGGCCGCTCGGATAAACTCCTAGACGCGTTGCCATATCCGAGGCATTGTTAATTCCTGCAATATCCTCAGCCGCTGTTACAAAAACACGAGATTCAGATGGACGTCCAAGCGTTGAGAAGTTTCCTTCACCAGGGATTACTCTTGCTAATGTAGATGGTACAGGATTCGTTACCGCATTTCCCGGTACAACCGAAGGCAAAGATGATGCCCTGCCAAACACGCCGGTGACGACACCGGGAGCCATGAGCGCGGCTGTGCTGCCGGCTGATCCGTAACTTGCTTCCCTCGGATTAGCATAAGGAAAAATCATCGGCACGGCAAAAGGGTTAGAGCCTCTGAAATAGAAGAGGGCGGGGCCGCTGTTCGCAGCTAAGAAAGTCAATCCGTTCAAGCCAACCGCCGGGGCGTTGCCTATGCCTTTGGGAATCCCAGTCAAGGCGTCATCGACTCCATTAGAAACACCGGTTGAAAGAGCGCGTATTGCTCCATTCTCAACCGGCGTAGCTGATTTCCGTTCAGGGGCTCGTCGCTCAAACGTTTTTCCATCGACTCTGTTACCTATTGTCCAGCCATTGGGGTAACGTCCATGTGGTGAGCTACACCTCGTATTCTGGTGGTGGTCGAAATATCGTAAGTCAATTCCTTAAACCCCGGTCGGGGCTTGCCGGGGAAAATCCTTACTTGATTTCCGGCACTGTTGATATACACTTTCCCGCTTGCAAAGCCTGTCTGTAAACCATCGGGATCGGTAAATATCAACGGGCTGTTCAAGACATAAGCGTAGCGATTAAAAGTCTGTGGATTGACCGATTTGCCGGAGGCCAGCAGTGGATCAACGGCTGTGAAGCGACCGTACCGATTTTCGTACATTCTGGCTTCGGCAAAGTCTAGGCCGGTTTCATTGTCCTTTTCGTAGCCGGTTATGAACGCGCAATTCGAGATTTCCGTGCGATGCGCATTGCGGCTTGATGTGTTTTCAAAGAGCTAAAGAAGCGGCTAAAGAAAAAGCGGCTTTCGTGCCAAGTTTTTATTATAACTCGACAGGGCTTTTTAACCTATTTGTTTGAGGTTTGCCGGAGATTTTCAGTTGCTTTGCCCACCGCTTTTTTTATGTCCGAGATCTCGACCTGGGTGTAGATCTGGGTCGTGTCGAGGCTGGAGTGTCCGAGCAGTTTTTGGATGTGGCGGAGGCTCGCTCCGTGGCGGAGAAGATGCGTCGCGCAGGCGTGCCGGAAGGTGTGGACCGTCGCGTTGATCATGGCCGCTTCCGAAGCGTTCTTTACGATGCTCCATATCTGCGGATACGAGAGGCGCCTGCCCGTAACGGAAAGGAACAAAGCTGTCGGATTCGTGACCGGTCTTTTCTTCCGGCTTCGGCCTTTTCCCCAGTAGGCTCCGCTCATCAGTTCGACGCGCGATGTGGCGATATATCTCTCGATCCATCGGGCTGCGTTTTCGGTCAGGGGAACGATGCGTTCTCTCTTTCCTTTGCCTTCGCGGATACGCAAGGTCCTGCCGTCGAAGTCGCGCATATTCAAGCGGTAAAGCTCTCCGTGACGGATGCCGCAGGCGTATAGGGTTTCGAGTATGGAGCGATCGCGAACGCCGATCGCTTTGTCGGTGTCGCATTGCTCGATGATCTTCGATATTTCGGCTTCGGTCGGGACGTGCGGCAATGTGTGTCCGGCTTTGGGAAGATCGAAGGTCTCGGCGATGTTCGCAAGCACTTTATTCGATGTGTAAAGCCATTGGAAAAAGCGTCTGATCCTCGACACGGTTTGTCTTAAGGATGATGCCTTCTGGTCGGTGTATTTCTTGAGGTGAACAAGGTACGAGTTCAGGTGCGTTTCCTCGGCCTCGTTCCAGCGCTTTATCAGCCAGGCTTCCTGCAGGTAAAGCTGCAAGTTATTCAGCACTCTCTCGCTCGATCTTCGGAGGTCCTTCGAGTAGCCTTTGGCTTCGAGTTCCGAGAGGTATTTTTCGATCTCTTTGTTCACATTCGATGGCGTTTTGTATACAGAAGTGACAGCGTAAGACCTTTAACGAGAAGCTTTACGCAATAAGTTGCGGTTTGTAACTTTGGTGACAATGCGTAACCCGTGCTGCTGCCTCATTTAGTCCGATTACAAACGGTGGATCTTGGTCTATCCTGTCGTACAGGCTGGGAGCCGTTTCGCACATTTTTTCAGACCCGCGTTTTTGGCGCTCTTTTACCGTTATCGACCGCTTTTTTCTCTGGGATGACAGCGGCTGATGACCTCAGCCAGATCGCCCAGTTCGACATGCGTGTAGATCTCGGTTGACGACAGGCGGCGGTGTCCGAGAAGCTTCTGTATCTGCCGTATGTCAGCCCTGCCCTTGAGCAGATGGGTGGCACATGAATGCCTCATCGTGTGCGGCGTGACGTTCTTTTTTATGTTGGCGTTCTTCGTCCATTTGCGGACGATCCGGCGTATGTCGTCCACGTCCAGCGGCCCGCCCGAACGCGACGAGACGAACAAGCGGATCTGTCCCGGCTGGGATGCAAAAGCGGTACGCGCCTGTTCGAGATAGAGCTTCAAGGCTGTCTGCGACGATTGAGTGAGCGGCACCAGCCGCGTCTCATTTCCTTTGCCGTGCTCGATCCGAAGCGTACCCGTCTGCATCTCCACATCGTAGATCGTAAGGCTCACAAGCTCCGCTCTCCTGATGCCGGTTGCGTACATCACCTCCAGAATGGAGCGGTCGCGAATGTCTCTCGCTTTCTCTATCGGGATGCTCTCGATCAGCCGCTTCGCTTCGGCGGGGGTGAGGATATTTCGCGGGAGCATCTTCGGCTGCTTCGGCATCTGGATCGACGCGGACGGGTTGTGAACGATGACGCCCTCCTGCCACAGCCAGAGAAAGAACCGCTTCATCGCCGCCAGTTTGTTGGCCTGTGCTCCCGATGAAAGCCTCTGCCTTTTCCGGCCCGTTTTTTCGTCTTCCGTTTCAAGCCGGTAAAGCGAGATCTGATACTGCGAAAGATGCGGCCGTCACGTCGGCGATTGAGTTCAAGGCGGTGTTTTCCACCAGCCAATCGAGGAAGACCCGTGCATCGCGAGAGTAGTTTACAAGCGTCGCCGGCGAGTAGTTTACGGCCGTCAGATATTCGATAAAGCGGCCTCTTAGAAGCTCCAGTTTTTGCTTTTGATTCTCCGTCCACATCTCGCGCCAATGCCTCCTTACTCAACAATCAACTGTTAGAAAAGCAGATGATCGATGAGTGTTTTTCTTTAGCCGCATTCAGTGGGAGTTGCTCCAACACGACCTTTGCTTTTATTTTCCCCTTTAAAGCTTCTCCACTGACCACAAGGTCGGCTTAAGTTTCTTTTCTGTCTGCAATTAACCTTGTGATTCGACCACCACAAGGTACCCTCAAGGTCGCCTTTTTTACCACAAGGTCCACAAGGTTTGCTGTCGGGCGTCCGGCTTTTTTCTTTAGCCGCTTCGTCTTCTTTTCAACGTCACCATCAGGCCGCCCCGAGTTCACCCGATAGCCGTGCGAACGAGCGAAGCGGTCTGCGAGGAACGAGCGCCCGCGGAGCGAGAGAGCCGGAGCGGACGGCGTACGATAATGAGCTTTTTATGTCCGTAGTGTTTTTTACGAAGGACATAAAAAGGATTATCGGATGACGGCAGCGACCGGGAGCGAAGGCATCCGAAGCGAACAACGGCGGGCGTTACTTACACGCACCTTCACCGCTTGGCCTATCGACTCGCCGCTTTCTCTTTAGCCGCGTCCTTTAGTCGCGTTTTCAACTCGTCAACTCCGGTCAGTCCGCGCAGGCTTTGCACCTCGCTCTCCGCATCGCTCGCCAACTGGTACACGCTCGGCTTTCCGTTCACCGCCTGGATCGCCCAGAGATATTCCATCTCGACCAGCTTCTGGCAATACATCCTCACCTGCCAGTCGCTCCATGCGGTCGTCTCGCGTATCTCCCGGCGTGTAAGTTGGACATCGCAAGCCTTGATCTTTAGTTCTTCCGCTCGTCTCTTACACGCTTCTCTTATCGCCTCGAACATTCCACGCACGGGCGGCGCCAGCTCGTCCATTGCCTTGCCGAGGATCTCCTCGGCCAGCTCGTTCGCGAGTGCAATATCGGACAGCTCGACCTCGACATATTCGATCTCGATCTCGCCGCGTTTCGCGGTTTTGATCTCTCTTTGATATTGGTGAAGAAGTGCTATCGAGTTGATAAGCGAGAGATACTTTCTTTGCTCTCGGCGGTGGATGAGTCTTTCGCTGGGGTAGGTCAGATGTTCGACAAAAGGGTTGACGACGGCCAGCGGTTTGAGCATTCTTTGGGCGTGGTGATGCAGCCGTTTGATCTCTTCCGATTCCGCCTTTTCCAGCACTCCCGAAAGACTGTGCTGATGCCGCTGCTGTGAAAGAATGATCCGCGTCTGCTCGATCGATTCGTTCATCGAAAGCTGCACAAAGCGGCTGCGGGTCTCCTCGTCGAACGCTTCGGCTGAGGTCGTCGTTATCACGATCACAACGGGTCCAAAGACTTCGTAATGTTCCGTCGAAAGTTTCCCGGTCGCCGGGTCCGTCCGGGTCGCCGCGATCGAAAGCCTCTGATCCGAGGCAAGCGTCCTAAGTGAGTAGACGGCCTGCATCGCTCCTTCGTCCTCGGCGATCACCAGCATCTTTCTTTGCAATGAATAAGGGTCTTTGTAGAAAAGAGCCTGGCCGGTCAGCCTCGTAACCCTGACAAGCTCCTCCGGCGGCACAAACGCACAGAGAGCGTCCTGCAATGCCGATTTGCCAGCACCCGAACGGGCGACGATAAGCAGGGCAAGCGGTTCCGTCAGTTTCCGGCTGATCGACCCCAGGTAAGCCGTCAACACCGTCGAGCGTTCGCCCACCAGACCGCACCGCCGGAAGTCCTCCACTATTCGCTCACACAGCTTTTCGTCTTTCAGGAAAGCTATCGCCTCCCGCTTCTCGGCCTCGGTCATCGCCGCCGTCGATTCCGCTTCATTGGTCGAGGTCTTTCGCATCGACAGCCTTTCGGCTTCGAGCGTTTCGATCAGCGAAAGTAGATCGGCATTGATAACAGATTCGTTCACGCGGCAATGCTTGGCGGCTATCTGCGAAGTTCGCCCTCGCTCTTGCCTGATAAAGATCGAGCGTGTCCAGGTGAAAGAGATTCCCCACATTAAGACGCAAGTTTATTTTCAGCTTCTCAAGTCCGACGCCCGTCAGCCCGCGCACTCTGTATTCCCGATTGTCGAGAACGATCTGCAATGTTCCATCGGGCAAAGGCACACTCCCTGCGGCCCGCGTTTCCGCCGTCTCTCCGTCTCCGCGTCTCTGCGGTTCAATAAGTCTTTGGACCGCCTCAAGCGTTCCGCCATTTACAACGAACTCCGATGCGTCTTTTGCCGGAAGATCGACCGTGCGGCTTTCTATGCCGATTGCCGATAGCTTCTCGGCGAACTTTAGGGCGGCTTCGCGGCCCGCATCGTCCGCGTCGAGCATTAGCACGACTCGTCTGATCCGGGATTCCTGCAGGTGCGAGGATCTCATCCGTCAGAGCGTTCACGCCGTAGGCACAAGTCACATTCCTGATGCCGATCGACCACAGAGCCAAAGCGTCGATCACGCTCTCGGTCAGGACGATCTCGTCCGTCTCTCTTTTGCTCCCGCCGGATTGAAAAGCCCTCGCCGCTTGCCCGAAAGATACAAGTGCTGCTGCTTTTCCGTGTGCCGGGCGTAAAGACCGACTGCTTGATTCGTGCCCGCGTCAACGAGCGGAAAGACCACCGAGCCGTACATCGTCTCATTGCCTTTCTCATTCAAAAGTCCAAGTGATTCGAGACTCCTACGACCGTCCGGGTTCACACGCCCGCGCAGTGTGCCGTCAACATAGCCCAGGCGAAAGACCCGGACCGCTTCCGGCGTGATCCCGCGACTTTGCAAATAAGCGATCGCCTTCTCATTTTTCACCAGCGATTTGTGATAGTAGCTGACGGCTTTCTCCAGATATTCCAAAGCAGTGGTCTGTGGCCGGTTATCAGTGGTCAGTTGCTTATCCTCCTCGGCGTCTCGGCGTCTCTGCGGTTCAATTTCCTGCAATAAAGCAAAGGCCTCCGCAAAGCCGATCCCGTCCGCTTTCATCACAAAGCTGAACGCGTCCCCGCCCTCGCCGCATTTGCCCAGGCAGTTCCACAAGCCTTTTCTTTCATCGACGGCAAACGACGGCTCCGTATCTTCATGAAACGGACAAAGCCCCCAAAGCTGCCGCCCTTTCTTTTTCAACTCGACTCCGCGAGAGCGAACCACACCGGCCAGGCTGATGTTTTGCTTCAATGCCAGAATGTCCTCGTTTTCGATTGCCATAGAAAAAGCTGTCAAGTATTATTTGAAGAATTTGACTTGATGTCAGATTATACATAATACTTCTAACCATGCAAGCATTACGGCTAACTCTCGAAAGGCGGGTTTACAATGACCCGATGATCTCGCAAGGCGGAAGACCCGCGAAAAAGGAAAGAACCGCTTTCGGCGAACGGCTTTATCTTGTGCGCGTCGCGGCTGGCCTGTCGCAGCAGCAGCTTGCCGACAAGCTCGGCCTTTCACAACGCCTATGCTTACTGGGAACGTCACCCGGTCGCTCTCCGGCCCGACCAGCTTGAACAACTCGCCGCCGTGCTGAACATCTCGGTGTCGGATTTGATGGGAGAAAAGGAAGAAAAGAAAAGAGGAACGGGACCGACCGGTAGAATGAAACAGCTATTCGAGCAGGCCAATGATCTGCCCCGCTCACAACAGCAAAAGATCGCCGCCGTCCTCGAAGCCTTTATTAGTCAGCAAAGACAAGCCGAAAAGCAAAAGGCGTGAGTTTTCTCACGCCTTTTGGTTTTTATCTGTCTTCATTCTTTCGGAGTCCACCGACCGGTAACCTTCCATGTTCCGTCATCTTGTTGGATAAAGGTCCAGACCTCTTTGTAAACATTTTCATCATTTGGCTTTTTGAACGCGAAATGATGATACCCAACACCTTCCCAGCCTTCACCAGTTTCTGAGAAAACGATAGTGTAAGTCGGATGTTCTTTCAAAAACCTTTCATTTGCGGTTCTCTGACTCAACCGTCCACACGAAAAGGTAACGACTGCTAGAAAAAGAAGCGTTGAAAGATAAAGGTATCTCTTGCAGTTGTTGGCTTTCTTCATATCCCTCCTCGCATTACTTCGGAATATTGCTTTTAGGTTGGTTCATAATTATGTTAGCCTCCCTAATTCCGCGTTCATTATGTTGCAGATCTGACCATTGAAAAGCCCAATTCTGCCGCGTAGAAATAAATATTCCTGAGGGATAGGATCTTGCAGCATCATTGATTAGAGGTCCGAGGTCATGAAAAATGAATCCTTGCACCTCGTTTAGCACGCCAAAAGTTCTTGCTGTGCCTGTTCCCCAGAGCAACGCGGTTTGGCGAGTCGCCCAACGATGACGTTCCGCATCTAACCCCCGGATATCTGGAAATAACGCTTGTCCTCTTGAACGCCGAGAATGGGCGTCAGAGTACATAGAAAACCAGTTTCGTCTAGGGTCTCCGCTTGAACTCATTGCCAAAGGTGGAGTATCAGTTGCAGTACTCTCTGCATTATTTTCTCCCGCTGGCGCAGGCTGAAGTCCTGGCTCGGCTGGATCACCAACGGGCACCCCGTCAAGCGTCCAGCCTTGCGGTAAGTTTTCACTCGGTCCTGCCGGGTCGAGTTCAACTACACCTTCAGTCGATTTATACTTAAGTTCGTTCGAATCAGTCCACAACGCCAACTTGCTGCGTTCGGATTCCTTCGCAACATACTCGTCATGTGGAACCCAGAGAGGGGCTCCATCCTTATCTTTTACCCATTCCATAAACATCCCTGTAGGATCGATACAGGTAAGCGGGCAATTAGTTACATAAGCATATCGATTCCATGTTTGGGGGATTCCGCGCATGGCGGATGCCATTAACGGATCAGGTGTTGTAAAACGCCCCAAACTTTTCGCATACATTCTTGCCTGAGCAAAGTCGAGATCTGTCTCATTATCCCGTTCATAGCCGGTGAATTGCTTGCGGATGCGAGATCGCTTTACTTTTTCGGAATATCCGATGAATAAAAATACGCATAGTGTTTCGGCTCAAGTTCACTCGCAAATCCGTCAGGATCACTTTCCCATTCATACCGAAACTGAACCTTTATAGCTAAACCTTCTGCTAAATGCTCGCGTGGAACACTAAATAATATTGATTTGCCAGGTTCAATGAATACTCGCGGACAGCTACCTTCCGGATCCGTGCTTATAGGAGTTTCACCACCTGTCTTTTTGAATCTCTCGATATCGTAAGTTAAATCTTTGTCGCCATACTCTTTTGAAACATCCCACATGCAAGCCCCGACGTGCCATATTGAATTGTTATGAAAGCGCAGAAAGACTCTTCTGTTACTTTCCCACTTTTTAAGCGCTTTCCATGATTCTTCGCGTTCAAAACTCACATAGACATTTGGCCGATCTTTAACCAAACGTACGTCTTTACTTGTCCTTTCTCTCGTTTGAGCCTCCACCAAAATTGAAAAAACAGCGGAAACAATGATTGCAAGAAAAACTAGCGATTTTTTCATCCTTTTTTCCTCCGTTGACGGGTGGGCTTTGGTTTTGGTGGAGGTGGTGGGTTTGGTCCATAACCACCTTGATTTGTTGGAACATCGAGCCATTTATTTATCGCGCTTGTTCGGAGCGTTTCTCTATCTGGACCTTCCCAACTTGAGTTCCAAATATCATATTGCTTAGCATTGTCGTCAGTAGCCCAGTAACGTCCGTTAGCAAATTGACCAAACTGTGCTTCACCTAATAGGGATTGAACGAAATGCCCTCCGTACTCAAAATTCCGCTTGTCGTTCGTATTGTTGCCGACGGTTTGAAAATAATTAACGTGATCACCTTCATGGCCTACAACTGCATGAAAACTGTTTTTGTTTTTCAAATCCGAAGCATTTAAACTTACATTGATACCTGTAAGTTTGCCGTCCTTATCGAATGTTCCTTCCGTATTTCCTCCACCTTTCTTCCGGTCAAAAGATACAAAAACCCCATTATTTTTATCCTTACCTGTTTCATCTTCTCCATAAGCATTTAGCGCATTTGAAACCTGCTTATACTTGTCAGAATCCACCCCATATTTGTCGCCGACCTTTTTAAGATATTCTTTGCCTTCGGCTAGTCGAGCCGCAAATTGCTTACATTGCTCCTCGTTACCTTTGCAAACATACAATCCTGTCGGGTCCGTATAGTACAAAGGGCTATTCAAAGCGTAAACATAACGATTCCAAGTTTGAGGATCATCCGGTTCGCCAGTCGAAAGCAATGGGTCCGTTGAGGTGAAGCGTCCATGCTGGTTGTTGTAGTAGCGAGCCTGCGCAAAGTCTAGCTCTGATTCAATATCACGTTCATAGCCGGTTATGAACGCGCAATTAGGGATTGTCTCGCATCGCGCTTTGCGGCGTTTTTGTTATCAAAGATCAGCGGCTTGCAGCTAAAGAAAAAGCGGCTTTTGTGCCAGTTTTTTATTATAACTGCGAACGCCCTTTTCAGCTATTTATTCGAGGCTTTTCTTAGGTTTTCAGTTGCTTTGCCGACCGCTTTTTTTATGTCCGAGATCTCGACGTGCGTGTATATTTGTGTCGTGTCTAGGCTCTCGTGTCCGAGCAGTTTCTGGATGTGGCGAAGGCCCGCTCCGTGCCGGAGAAGATGGGTCGCGCAGGCGTGGCGGAAGGTGTGAACGGTCGCGTCGATCATGGCCGCTTCCGAAGCGTTCTTTACGATGCTCCATATCTGCGGATAGGAGAGCCTTCTGCCCGTGACCGACAGGAACAAAGCGGACGGATTCGTGACCGGTCTTTTCTTCCGGCTTCGGCCCTTTCCCCAATACGCTCCGCTCATAAGCTCTACTCGTGCCGTCGCAATATATTTTTCCAGCCATTCCGTGGCGGTCGTCGTCAGAGGAACGATGCGTTCTCTTTTGCCTTTGCCCTCGCGGATTCGCAAAGTTCTGCCGTCGAAGTCTCTCATATTGAGACGATAAAGCTCGCCGTGACGGATGCCGCAGGCGTAGAGGGTTTCGAGGATGGCGCGGTTCCGAACGCCGATCGCTTTTTCGGTGTCGCATTGCTCGATGATCTTCGATATTTCGGCTTCGGTCGGGACGTGCGGCAATGTGTGTCCGGCTTTGGGAAGATCGAAGGTCTCGGCGATGTTCGCAAGCACTTTATTCGATGTGTAAAGCCATTGGAAAAAGCGTCTGATCCTCGACACGGTTTGTCTTAAGGATGATGCCTTCTGGTCGGTGTATTTCTTGAGGTGAACAAGGTACGAGTTCAGGTGCGTTTCCTCGGCCTCGTTCCAGCGCTTTATCAGCCAGGCTTCCTGCAGGTAAAGCTGCAAGTTATTCAGCACTCTCTCGCTCGATCTTCGGAGGTCCTTCGAGTAGCCTTTGGCTTCGAGTTCCGAGAGGTATTTTTCGA
Organism: Chloracidobacterium sp.; assembly: GCA_016720705.1. NCBI lineage: Bacteria > Pseudomonadati > Acidobacteriota > Blastocatellia > Chloracidobacteriales > Chloracidobacteriaceae > Chloracidobacterium > Chloracidobacterium sp. The sequence continues at coordinate 32,878 of JADKKB010000006.1, forward strand.
TCTCTTTGTTCACATTCGATGGCGTTTTGTATACAGAAGTGACAGCGTAAGACCTTTAACGAGAAGCTTTACGCAATAAGTTGCGGTTTGTAACTTTGGTGACAATGCGTAACCCGTGCTGCTGCCTCATTTAGTCCGATTACAAACGGTGGATCTTGGTCTATCCTGTCGTACAGGCTGGGAGCCGTTTCGCACATTTTTCAGACCCGCGTTTTTGGCGCTCTTTTTACCGTTATCGACCGCTTTTTTCTCTGGGATGACAGCGGCTGATGACCTCAGCCAGATCGCCCAGTTCGACATGCGTGTAGATCTCGGTTGACGACAGGCGGCGGTGTCCGAGAAGCTTCTGTATCTGCCGTATGTCAGCCCTGCCCTTGAGCAGATGGGTGGCACATGAATGCCTCATCGTGTGCGGCGTGACGTTCTTTTTTATGTTGGCGTTCTTCGTCCATTTGCGGACGATCCGGCGTATGTCGTCCACGTCCAGCGGCCCGCCCGAACGCGACGAGACGAACAAGCGGATCTGTCCCGGCTGGGATGCAAAAGCGGTACGCGCCTGTTCGAGATAGAGCTTCAAGGCTGTCTGCGACGATTGAGTGAGCGGCACCAGCCGCGTCTCATTTCCTTTGCCGTGCTCGATCCGAAGCGTACCCGTTATCTGATACTGCGAAAGATGCGCGGCCGTCACGTCGGCGATGGAGTTCAAGGCGGTGTTTTCCGTCAGCCAATCGAGAAAGATTCCAGCGTCCCGACTGTAGTTTACAAGCGTCGCCGGCGAGTAGTTTACAGCCATCAGATATTCGATAAAGCGGCCTCTTAGAAGCTCCAGTTTTTGCTTTTGATTCTCCGTCCACATCTCGCGCCAATGCCTCCTTACTCAACAATCAACTGTTAGAAAAGCAGATGATCGATGAGTGTTTTTCTTTAGCCGCATTCAGTGGGAGTTGCTCCAACACGACCTTTGCTTTTATTTTTCCCCTTTAAAAGCTTCTCCACTGACCACAAGGTCGGCTTAAGTTTCTTTTCTGTCTGCAATTAACCTTGTGATTCGACCACCACAAGGTACCCTCAAGGTCGCCTTTTTTACCACAAGGTCCACAAGGTTTGCTGTCGGGCGTCCGGCTTTTTTCTTTAGCCGCTTCGTCTTCTTTTCAACGTCACCATCAGGCCGCCCCGAGTTCACCCGATAGCCGTGCGAACGAGCGAAGCGGTCTGCGAGGAACGAGCGCCCGCGGAGCGAGAGAGCCGGAGCGGACGGCGTACGATAATGAGCTTTTTATGTCCGTAGTGTTTTTTAGGATTATCGGATGACGGCAGCGACCGGGAGCGAAGGCATCCGAAGCGAACAACGGCGGGCGTTACTTACACGCACCTTCACCGCTTGGCCTATCGACTCGCCGCTTTCTCTTTAGCCGCGTCCTTTAGTCGCGTTTTCAACTCGTCAACTCCGGTCAGTCCGCGCAGGCTTTGCACCTCGCTCTCCGCATCGCTCGCCAACTGGTACACGCTCGGCTTTCCGTTCACCGCCTGGATCGCCCAGAGATATTCCATCTCGACCAGCTTCTGGCAATACATCCTCACCTGCCAGTCGCTCCATGCGGTCGTCTCGCGTATCTCCCGGCGTGTAAGTTGGACATCGCAAGCCTTGATCTTTAGTTCTTCCGCTCGTCTCTTACACGCTTCTCTTATCGCCTCGAACATTCCACGCACGGGCGGCTTCAGCTCGTCCATTGCCTTGCCGAGGATCTCCTCGGCCAGCTCGTTCGCGAGTGCAATATCGGACAGCTCGACCTCGACATATTCGATCTCGATCTCGCCGCGTTTCGCGGTTTTGATCTCTCTTTGATATTGGTGAAGAAGTGCTATCGAGTTGATAAGCGAGAGATACTTTCTTTGCTCTCGGCGGTGGATGAGTCTTTCGCTGGGGTAGGTCAGATGTTCGACAAAAGGGTTGACGACGGCCAGCGGTTTGAGCATTCTTTGGGCGTGGTGATGCAGCCGTTTGATCTCTTCCGATTCCGCCTTTTCCAGCACTCCCGAAAGACTGTGCTGATGCCGCTGCTGTGAAAGAATGATCCGCGTCTGCTCGATCGATTCGTTCATCGAAAGCTGCACAAAGCGGCTGCGGGTCTCCTCGTCGAACGCTTCGGCTGAGGTCGTCGTTATCACGATCACAACGGGTCCAAAGACTTCGTAATGTTCCGTCGAAAGTTTCCCGGTCGCCGGGTCCGTCCGGGTCGCCGCGATCGAAAGCCTCTGATCCGAGGCAAGCGTCCTAAGTGAGTAGACGGCCTGCATCGCTCCTTCGTCCTCGGCGATCACCAGCATCTTTCTTTGCAATGAATAAGGGTCTTTGTAGAAAAGAGCCTGGCCGGTCAGCCTCGTAACCCTGACAAGCTCCTCCGGCGGCACAAACGCACAGAGAGCGTCCTGCAATGCCGATTTGCCAGCACCCGAACGGGCGACGATAAGCAGGGCAAGCGGTTCCGTCAGTTTCCGGCTGATCGACCCCAGGTAAGCCGTCAACACCGTCGAGCGTTCGCCCACCAGACCGCACCGCCGGAAGTCCTCCACTATTCGCTCACACAGCTTTTCGTCTTTCAGGAAAGCTATCGCCTCCCGCTTCTCGGCCTCGGTCATCGCCGCCGTCGATTCCGCTTCATTGGTCGAGGTCTTTCGCATCGACAGCCTTTCGGCTTCGAGCGTTTCGATCAGCGAAAGTAGATCGGCATTGATAACAGATTCGTTCACGCGGCAATGCTTGGCGGCTATCTGCGCGAAGTTCGCCCTCGCTCTTGCCTGATAAAGATCGAGCGTGTCCAGGTGAAAGAGATTCCCCACATTAAGACGCAAGTTTATTTTCAGCTTCTCAAGTCCGACGCCCGTCAGCCCGCACTCTGTATTCCCGATTGTCGAGAACGATCTGCAATGTTCCATCGGGCAAAGGCACACTCCCTGCGGCCCGCGTTTCCGCCGTCTCTCCGTCTCCGCGTCTCTGCGGTTCAATAAGTCTTTGGACCGCCTCAAGCGTTCCGCCATTTACAACGAACTCCGATGCGTCTTTTGCCGGAAGATCGACCGTGCGGCTTTCTATGCCGATTGCCGATAGCTTCTCGGCGAACTTTAGGGCGGCTTCGCGGCCCGCATCGTCCGCGTCGAGCATTAGCACGACTCGTCTGATCCGGGATTCCTGCAGGTGCGCGAGGATCTCATCCGTCAGAGCGTTCACGCCGTAGGCACAAGTCACATTCCTGATGCCGATCGACCACAGAGCCAAAGCGTCGATCACGCTCTCGGTCAGGACGATCTCGTCCGTCTCTTTTGCTCCCGCCGGATTGAAAAGCCCTCGCCGCTTGCCCGAAAGATACAAGTGCTGCTGCTTTTCCGTGTGCCGGGCGTAAAGACCGACTGCTTGATTCGTGCCCGCGTCAACGAGCGGAAAGACCACCGAGCCGTACATCGTCTCATTGCCTTTCTCATTCAAAAGTCCAAGTGATTCGAGACTCCTACGACCGTCCGGGTTCACACGCCCGCGCAGTGTGCCGTCAACATAGCCCAGGCGAAAGACCCGGACCGCTTCCGGCGTGATCCCGCGACTTTGCAAATAAGCGATCGCCTTCTCATTTTTCACCAGCGATTTGTGATAGTAGCTGACGGCTTTCTCCAGATATTCCAAAGCAGTGGTCTGTGGCCGGTTATCAGTGGTCAGTTGCTTATCCTCCTCGGCGTCTCGGCGTCTCTGCGGTTCAATTTCCTGCAATAAAGCAAAGGCCTCCGCAAAGCCGATCCCGTCCGCTTTCATCACAAAGCTGAACGCGTCCCCGCCCTCGCCGCATTTGCCCAGGCAGTTCCACAAGCCTTTTCTTTCATCGACGGCAAACGACGGCTCCGTATCTTCATGAAACGGACAAAGCCCCCAAAGCTGCCGCCCTTTCTTTTTCAACTCGACTCCGCGAGAGCGAACCACACCGGCCAGGCTGATGTTTTGCTTCAATGCCAGAATGTCCTCGTTTTCGATTGCCATAGAAAAAGCTGTCAAGTATTATTTGAAGAATTTGACTTGATGTCAGATTATACATAATACTTCTAACCATGCAAGCATTACGGCTAACTCTCGAAAGGCGGGTTTACAATGACCCGATGATCTCGCAAGGCGGAAGACCCGCGAAAAAGGAAAGAACCGCTTTCGGCGAACGGCTTTATCTTGTGCGCGTCGCGGCTGGCCTGTCGCAGCAGCAGCTTGCCGACAAGCTCGGCCTTTCACAACGCGCCTATGCTTACTGGGAACGTCACCCGGTCGCTCTCCGGCCCGACCAGCTTGAACAACTCGCCGCCGTGCTGAACATCTCGGTGTCGGATTTGATGGGAGAAAAGGAAGAAAAGAAAAGAGGAACGGGACCGACCGGTAGAATGAAACAGCTATTCGAGCAGGCCAATGATCTGCCCCGCTCACAACAGCAAAAGATCGCCGCCGTCCTCGAAGCCTTTATTAGTCAGCAAAGACAAGCCGAAAAGCAAAAGGCGTGAGTTTTCTCACGCCTTTTGGTTTTTTATCTGTCTTCATTCTTTCGGAGTCCACCGACCGGTAACCTTCCATGTTCCGTCATCTTGTTGGATAAAGGTCCAGACCTCTTTGTAAACATTTTCATCATTTGGCTTTTTGAACGCGAAATGATGATACCCAACACCTTCCCAGCCTTCACCAGTTTCTGAGAAAACGATAGTGTAAGTCGGATGTTCTTTCAAAAACCTTTCATTTGCGGTTCTCTGACTCAACCGTCCACACGAAAAGGTAACGACTGCTAGAAAAAGAAGCGTTGAAAGATAAAGGTATCTCTTGCAGTTGTTGGCTTTCTTCATATCCCTCCTCGCATTACTTCGGAATATTGCTTTTAGGTTGGTTCATAATTATGTTAGCCTCCCTAATTCCGCGTTCATTATGTTGCAGATCTGACCATTGAAAAGCCCAATTCTGCCGCGTAGAAATAAATATTCCTGAGGGATAGGATCTTGCAGCATCATTGATTAGAGGTCCGAGGTCATGAAAAATGAATCCTTGCACCTCGTTTAGCACGCCAAAAGTTCTTGCTGTGCCTGTTCCCCAGCGCAACGCGGTTTGGCGAGTCGCCCAACGATGACGTTCCGCATCTAACCCCCGGATATCTGGAAATAACGCTTGTCCTCTTGAACGCCGAGAATGGGCGTCAGAGTACATAGAAAACCAGTTTCGTCTAGGGTCTCCGCTTGAACTCATTGCCAAAGGTGGAGTATCAGTTGCAGTACTCTCTGCATTATTTTCTCCCGCTGGCGCAGGCTGAAGTCCTGGCTCGGCTGGATCACCAACGGGCACCCCGTCAAGCGTCCAGCCTTGCGGTAAGTTTTCACTCGGTCCTGCCGGGTCGAGTTCAACTACACCTTCAGTCGATTTATACTTAAGTTCGTTCGAATCAGTCCACAACGCCAACTTGCTGCGTTCGGATTCCTTCGCAACATACTCGTCATGTGGAACCCAGAGAGGGGCTCCATGAGATGGTCCTGATTTGACCGACACGAGTGTTGCTTAGAGAATCGAGGATATGAGCAACAATGGAACGGTAAGAATTAAACGGAAATATGACGATGAGTTCAAGCGGAGTGCTTTGAAGATGATCGACAATGGGCAGACTGTTCGGTCGGTGGCGGAGAGTTTGGGAGTTGGAGAGAATCTGCTGCACAAGTGGAAGTCAGCGAGACGGTCCGGGGCGAGCGATCTTGAAAAGGAAGTGATCGAGCTACGGGCCGCAAAGAGGCAGCTTGAGTTGGAGCGTGACATCTTAAAAAAAGCCTTGAGCATTTTCTCCCGGCAGCAGTAGAGCCGAGGTATGAGGTGATCGAGGAGAAGATGCAGGAATATCCGAAAAGCGAGGTTTTCGCTCTGCTGCGGGTGGAGAGGAGTTCGTATTACCGTTGGAGGAGCCGGGAAGACGATCCGGCCGCGAGGCAGATGGCCGAGGCGGTGACGATGGTATTCGGGCGGCATTCGCGGCGGTACGGGAGTCGACGGATCCACGCCGAGATGACGGCTGAGGGTTATTCGATAAGCCGGCACCGGATCCGTAGGGTTATGGCTTCGCAGGGCTTGAAAGCGATCCAGCCGAGATCGTTCGTCCCTCGAACTACCAATTCCCGCCACACTTTAGGCTACAGCCCGAACTTGCTGCTGGAACTCGCACCGGTGCCCGAGCTTCCTCGCACGGTGATCGTCGGCGATATCACATATCTGCCACTGCGGTCCGGCAGATGGTGTTATATGGCGACCTGGACCGATCTATTCTCGCGGCGTGTCCTAGGCTGGTCGATCCGCGACGATATGACAGAAAAGCTGGTGATCGAGGCGTTTCAGATGATGCAGAGCCGAACCGGACTGCCAAAGGGCTGCATCATTCATTCGGATCGAGGCGGACAGTACGCCTCGAAGAACTTTCGCCAAATGCTGCAAGTGCAAGGCTGTCGCCAGTCGATGAGCCGAGCGGGCGAAACTTATGACAACGCTTTTGCCGAGAGCCTGTTCTCCCGTTACAAGGCCGAACTGCTCGAAGGCGGAGCATTCAACTCGACCGACGAAGCAAGAATGGAAACATTCCAATACATCGACGGCTATTACAACCCGCTTCGAAGACACTCGAGCCTAGGCTACTTAAGCCCGCTCGCCTTCGAAACCGGTCACCGTCAAAGAACTGAAAACCGCGCGGCTTTCAGTTCTTTGACATCAACATCAATTGACAGAAATTCAACAAAAGGAGTACAACCTAAGCAACACTCGTGTCTCACTTTTTGATACCACCTCAAAGAGCTATCCGAGTCGGCTGGAGTCTGGAGTTGAACTGTGTCGATTCGAACTTTCCATTCCCGAGTTTCATCGAAGTCACCGCACCGGCGGCGTTGTAGGTGAAATCGTTGACGTACGTCTTGTAGATCGCCGAAGAATTCTCTTTGCTTGTGACCATCGAAAGATCGCCCGTCGCATCAAGCGTGTTCTTTACAACTCTTCCGCTCGGATACTGCTGCTCGACCATCGCACCGCCGAGATTGTACGTGTATGTCATCGCACTATCCGTCGAACCGTTACCGTATGTCACGCCATCTGTCGTTTGCTTACTAGCCGTCACTCTTCCTAAGATGTCGAATCCGGTGTATTCCGTCGTCGAGACGAAGTGACCTAAGACGCCTGACTCTCGAAGCTGCCACATTCTGAACGTGGTAGATTTCAGAATTGAGTTTTGACTTCGTCAACAATTCCGCGCTTATCGAAATAAATCTCAATGTACTTATCTTTTGCGTCCGGCGCCCTAGCAAATCGCTTGATCAAATGATATTGCCACACATACGCCCAAGCTGGTCCACCTGGGTCAGCAAGGGTAACAGCTTCATCCGGGGGGCCAATTTTTTCCATTACCTCGTCACCATTTAAGCCCTTGTGTATTCCATCGACTTTTGACACTAATTCATTTCGTCGAGCTTTGTCCGCCTCAAATGGGAAAACTGTATTTTTATTAAACCCTTGTATCGCGATGGGATCCCTGCTTACCTGAGGCTGTCGTGCACGTCCCCAAATAGTGCATGACCAAATGAATGAATTAAGTATAATCACAATAAAGCAAAGCAGACTCGAAATGCATCGCACCCTGAAAAATACTCTCATGATTCTATTCCTGTATATCTGGGTATCCCCAGCCACTGTAGACGCCCTTGAAATTGGGCTGCTGTCCCTCCGTGCGGCCAAGGGGTGCGGCACCTTTAATAATCTCGAATGTTCCTCCAACTGTCGAATTACTACGCTGGTTGTTGTTAAGCACAACTCCGCCGGCTTGGAGTGTTTGTGCCACGATGTCTGCGCAGTTTCGATTTAGGCTCCAATCTCCTGGATTTGAACGCAGTTGGTCATAGTATTTTTGAATTGCCTTCCAATCCAACCGATCAACGGTCAAAACGTCTGGAGTCGTTTCTCTGGTGTCATCTTTATTTTGGGGTCGTAGAGTTCCAGTTGCATCGATTGGTGTTTTTGTGATTATCTCACCCAAGGTTCCTCCACCATCTCGTGTCGGATAAAAAGAAATATATATGGGGTCCTTACCCGGATGTGTAATCTTTATAGCCAGGTGGCCTGGCGAATCTCCATTTGGAGCCCATCGGTAAACCTCCGCTGTTGCCAATCGAGCCGAACCGTGATTAATAAAACCACCCGCGCCGAATCCAACAATATCACCGTCGGTGTTGATAAATCGCTCATTAGACTTTGGGGTGTAAAGGTGAAATCCGCCTTTTTTACTTGTATACTTCTTATAATCGTCAGACCTATCGTCCAAATAGATGAAACTTGATGAGTCTTTATTTGAAATGTAAACAGGCTTCAGTCCATTAGGATCCGTTAGCTTCAGTGGGCTATTAAGTACATAAACATAACGATTGAACGATTGTGGAACCGCTGCTTTCGCGCTTGCTAATAGCGGGTCTGGCGAAGTAAAGCGACCGTGAAATTTACCGTACATTCTAGCTTGAGCAAAATCCAAGTCGGTTTCACGGTCGCGCTCGTAGCCAGTTATGAACGCGCAATTCGAGATTTCCGTGCGATGCGCATTGCGGCTTGATGTGTTTTCAAAGAGCTAAAGAAGCGGCTAAAGAAAAAGCGGCTTTCGTGCCAAGTTTTTATTATAACTCGACAGGGCTTTTTAACCTATTTGTTTGAGGTTTGCCGGAGATTTTCAGTTGCTTTGCCCACCGCTTTTTTTATGTCCGAGATCTCGACCTGGGTGTAGATCTGGGTCGTGTCGAGGCTGGAGTGTCCGAGCAGTTTTTGGATGTGGCGGAGGCTCGCTCCGTGGCGGAGAAGATGCGTCGCAGGCGTGCCGGAAGGTGTGGACCGTCGCGTTGATCATGGCCGCTTCCGAAGCGTTCTTTACGATGCTCCATATCTGCGGATACGAGAGGCGCCTGCCCGTAACGGAAAGGAACAAAGCTGTCGGATTCGTGACCGGTCTTTTCTTCCGGCTTCGGCCTTTTCCCCAGTAGGCTCCGCTCATCAGTTCGACGCGCGATGTGGCGATATATCTCTCGATCCATCGGGCTGCGTTTTCGGTCAGGGAACGATGCGTTCTCTCTTTCCTTTGCCTTCGCGGATACGCAAGGTCCTGCCGTCGAAGTCGCATATTCAAGCGGTAAAGCTCTCCGTGACGGATGCCGCAGGCGTATAGGGTTTCGAGTATGGAGCGATCGCGAACGCCGATCGCTTTGTCGGTGTCGCATTGCTCGATGATCTTCGATATTTCGGCTTCGGTCGGGACGTGCGGCAATGTGTGTCCGGCTTTGGGAAGATCGAAGGTCTCGGCGATGTTCGCAAGCACTTTATTCGATGTGTAAAGCCATTGGAAAAAGCGTCTGATCCTCGACACGGTTTGTCTTAAGGATGATGCCTTCTGGTCGGTGTATTTCTTGAGGTGAACAAGGTACGAGTTCAGGTGCGTTTCCTCGGCCTCGTTCCAGCGCTTTATCAGCCAGGCTTCCTGCAGGTAAAGCTGCAAGTTATTCAGCACTCTCTCGCTCGATCTTCGGAGGTCCTTCGAGTAGCCTTTGGCTTCGAGTTCCGAGAGGTATTTTTCGATCTCTTTGTTCACATTCGATGGCGTTTTGTATACAGAAGTGACAGCGTAAGACCTTTAACGAGAAGCTTTACGCAATAAGTTGCGGTTTGTAACTTTGGTGACAATGCGTAACCCGTGCTGCTGCCTCATTTAGTCCGATTACAAACGGTGGATCTTGGTCTATCCTGTCGTACAGGCTGGGAGCCGTTTCGCACATTTTTTCAGACCCGCGTTTTTGGCGCTCTTTTTACCGTTATCGACCGCTTTTTTCTCTGGGATGACAGCGGCTGATGACCTCAGCCAGATCGCCCAGTTCGACATGCGTGTAGATCTCGGTTGACGACAGGCGGCGGTGTCCGAGAAGCTTCTGTATCTGCCGTATGTCAGCCCTGCCCTTGAGCAGATGGGTGGCACATGAATGCCTCATCGTGTGCGGCGTGACGTTCTTTTTTATGTTGGCGTTCTTCGTCCATTTGCGGACGATCCGGCGTATGTCGTCCACGTCCAGCGGCCCGCCCGAACGCGACGAGACGAACAAGCGGATCTGTCCCGGCTGGGATGCAAAAGCGGTACGCGCCTGTTCGAGATAGAGCTTCAAGGCTGTCTGCGACGATTGAGTGAGCGGCACCAGCCGCGTCTCATTTCCTTTGCCGTGCTCGATCCGAAGCGTACCCGTCTGCATCTCCACATCGTAGATCGTAAGGCTCACAAGCTCCGCTCTCCTGATGCCGGTTGCGTACATCACCTCCAGAATGGAGCGGTCGCGAATGTCTCTCGCTTTCTCTATCGGGATGCTCTCGATCAGCCGCTTCGCTTCGGCGGGGGTGAGGATATTTCGCGGGAGCATCTTCGGCTGCTTCGGCATCTGGATCGAAGCGGACGGGTTGTGAACGATCACGCCTTCCTGCCACAGCCAGAGAAAGAACCGCTTCATCGCCGCCAGTTTGTTGGCCTGTGCTCCCGATGAAAGCCTCTGCCTTTTCCGGCCCGTTTTTTCGTCTTCCGTTTCAAGCCGGTAAAGCGAGATCTGATACTGCGAAAGATGCGCGGCCGTCACGTCGGCGATTGAGTTCAAGGCGGTGTTTTCCACCAGCCAATCGAGGAAGACCCGTGCATCGCGAGAGTAGTTTACAAGCGTCGCCGGCGAGTAGTTTACGGCCGTCAGATATTCGATAAAGCGGCCTCTTAGAAGCTCCAGTTTTTGCTTTTGATTCTCCGTCCACATCGCGCCAATGCCTCCTTACTCAACAATCAACTGTTAGAAAAGCAGATGATCGATGAGTGTTTTTCTTTAGCCGCATTCAGTGGGAGTTGCTCCAACACGACCTTTGCTTTTATTTTTCCCCTTTAAAAGCTTCTCCACTGACCACAAGGTCGGCTTAAGTTTCTTTTCTGTCTGCAATTAACCTTGTGATTCGACCACCACAAGGTACCCTCAAGGTCGCCTTTTTTACCACAAGGTCCACAAGGTTTGCTGTCGGGCGTCCGGCTTTTTTCTTTAGCCGCTTCGTCTTCTTTTCAACGTCACCATCAGGCCGCCCCGAGTTCACCCGATAGCCGTGCGAACGAGCGAAGCGGTCTGCGAGGAACGAGCGCCCGCGGAGCGAGAGAGCCGGAGCGGACGGCGTACGATAATGAGCTTTTATGTCCGTAGTGTTTTTTACGAAGGACATAAAAAGGATTATCGGATGACGGCAGCGACCGGGAGCGAAGGCATCCGAAGCGAACAACGGCGGGCGTTACTTACACGCACCTTCACCGCTTGGCCTATCGACTCGCCGCTTTCTCTTTAGCCGCGTCCTTTAGTCGCGTTTTCAACTCGTCAACTCCGGTCAGTCCGCGCAGGCTTTGCACCTCGCTCTCCGCATCGCTCGCCAACTGGTACACGCTCGGCTTTCCGTTCACCGCCTGGATCGCCCAGAGATATTCCATCTCGACCAGCTTCTGGCAATACATCCTCACCTGCCAGTCGCTCCATGCGGTCGTCTCGCGTATCTCCCGGCGTGTAAGTTGGACATCGCAAGCCTTGATCTTTAGTTCTTCCGCTCGTCTCTTACACGCTTCTCTTATCGCCTCGAACATTCCACGCACGGGCGGCGCCAGCTCGTCCATTGCCTTGCCGAGGATCTCCTCGGCCAGCTCGTTCGCGAGTGCAATATCGGACAGCTCGACCTCGACATATTCGATCTCGATCTCGCCGCGTTTCGCGGTTTTGATCTCTCTTTGATATTGGTGAAGAAGTGCTATCGAGTTGATAAGCGAGAGATACTTTCTTTGCTCTCGGCGGTGGATGAGTCTTTCGCTGGGGTAGGTCAGATGTTCGACAAAAGGGTTGACGACGGCCAGCGGTTTGAGCATTCTTTGGGCGTGGTGATGCAGCCGTTTGATCTCTTCCGATTCCGCCTTTTCCAGCACTCCCGAAAGACTGTGCTGATGCCGCTGCTGTGAAAGAATGATCCGCGTCTGCTCGATCGATTCGTTCATCGAAAGCTGCACAAAGCGGCTGCGGGTCTCCTCGTCGAACGCTTCGGCTGAGGTCGTCGTTATCACGATCACAACGGGTCCAAAGACTTCGTAATGTTCCGTCGAAAGTTTCCCGGTCGCCGGGTCCGTCCGGGTCGCCGCGATCGAAAGCCTCTGATCCGAGGCAAGCGTCCTAAGTGAGTAGACGGCCTGCATCGCTCCTTCGTCCTCGGCGATCACCAGCATCTTTCTTTGCAATGAATAAGGGTCTTTGTAGAAAAGAGCCTGGCCGGTCAGCCTCGTAACCCTGACAAGCTCCTCCGGCGGCACAAACGCACAGAGAGCGTCCTGCAATGCCGATTTGCCAGCACCCGAACGGGCGACGATAAGCAGGGCAAGCGGTTCCGTCAGTTTCCGGCTGATCGACCCCAGGTAAGCCGTCAACACCGTCGAGCGTTCGCCCACCAGACCGCACCGCCGGAAGTCCTCCACTATTCGCTCACACAGCTTTTCGTCTTTCAGGAAAGCTATCGCCTCCCGCTTCTCGGCCTCGGTCATCGCCGCCGTCGATTCCGCTTCATTGGTCGAGGTCTTTCGCATCGACAGCCTTTCGGCTTCGAGCGTTTCGATCAGCGAAAGTAGATCGGCATTGATAACAGATTCGTTCACGCGGCAATGCTTGGCGGCTATCTGCGCGAAGTTCGCCCTCGCTCTTGCCTGATAAAGATCGAGCGTGTCCAGGTGAAAGAGATTCCCCACATTAAGACGCAAGTTTATTTTCAGCTTCTCAAGTCCGACGCCCGTCAGCGCGCACTCTGTATTCCCGATTGTCGAGAACGATCTGCAATGTTCCATCGGGCAAAGGCACACTCCCTGCGGCCCGCGTTTCCGCCGTCTCTCCGTCTCCGCGTCTCTGCGGTTCAATAAGTCTTTGGACCGCCTCAAGCGTTCCGCCATTTACAACGAACTCCGATGCGTCTTTTGCCGGAAGATCGACCGTGCGGCTTTCTATGCCGATTGCCGATAGCTTCTCGGCGAACTTTAGGGCGGCTTCGCGGCCCGCATCGTCCGCGTCGAGCATTAGCACGACTCGTCTGATCCGGGATTCCTGCAGGTGCGCGAGGATCTCATCCGTCAGAGCGTTCACGCCGTAGGCACAAGTCACATTCCTGATGCCGATCGACCACAGAGCCAAAGCGTCGATCACGCTCTCGGTCAGGACGATCTCGTCCGTCTCTTTTGCTCCGCCGGATTGAAAAGCCCTCGCCGCTTGCCCGAAAGATACAAGTGCTGCTGCTTTTCCGTGTGCCGGGCGTAAAGACCGACTGCTTGATTCGTGCCCGCGTCAACGAGCGGAAAGACCACCGAGCCGTACATCGTCTCATTGCCTTTCTCATTCAAAAGTCCAAGTGATTCGAGACTCCTACGACCGTCCGGGTTCACACGCCCGCGCAGTGTGCCGTCAACATAGCCCAGGCGAAAGACCCGGACCGCTTCCGGCGTGATCCCGCGACTTTGCAAATAAGCGATCGCCTTCTCATTTTTCACCAGCGATTTGTGATAGTAGCTGACGGCTTTCTCCAGATATTCCAAAGCAGTGGTCTGTGGCCGGTTATCAGTGGTCAGTTGCTTATCCTCCTCGGCGTCTCGGCGTCTCTGCGGTTCAATTTCCTGCAATAAAGCAAAGGCCTCCGCAAAGCCGATCCCGTCCGCTTTCATCACAAAGCTGAACGCGTCCCCGCCCTCGCCGCATTTGCCCAGGCAGTTCCACAAGCCTTTTCTTTCATCGACGGCAAACGACGGCTCCGTATCTTCATGAAACGGACAAAGCCCCCAAAGCTGCCGCCCTTTCTTCCGCAGCTCAACCCCGCGCGACCGAACCACATCCGCCAGGCTGATAGTTTGCTTCAATGCCAGAATGTCCTCGTTTTCGATTGCCATAGAAAAAGCTGTCAAGTATTATTTTCAGTTTTTTTGAAGAAAGCAGGGCTTTGCTAACATTGACGAACTAATGCTAGGTTATACTAGCAAGCAATGTCAAGCCGAAAGCAAAAGGATGGTTACAAGAGATGAGATTGAAAAAGTGGCTTTATACTGTCGAAGTTATGGCAGGCAGACCGGCAGAAAAAGAAGCCCCGTTTTTTGGAAAGAGACTTTCGGCGGTGCGCCGCAGTAAGGGCTTAACCCAACAGCAACTAGCGGACAAGCTCGGCATCAAGCGCTCGCTGATCGATTACTACGAAACGCGATCCCCGAACCCGGCCCTGGATTTCATCGAACGCTCCGCCGCCGCTCTCGAAGTGTCGGTCGCCGAACTATTGGGCAGCCAGCCCAATGCCTCACGCTCAAAGCCCGGCCCGCAGTCGCAGCTCCAAAGAAAGTTCGAGCAGGTCAAGCTCCTCCCCGACCGGAAAAGAAAAAGCCCCACCCCCGCACCGGCTTTGGGAAAAAACAGCGGGGGGGGGGACAGGGCCACGGCGCCCCCGCCCCCGCAAACCCGGGGGGCAGAAGTTTCGCCAATGATGGCTCCTGGAATGTACGTGCAGATATTTATCGTCTCGCTTTGCTATGTTTAATGAACGTACATGCAAATCATTGGATAGAAACAACTGGATTTATATTTGGTTCTTGCGGAGCCCCTTTCGATTTCAAATAAACCGTCTTCTGGGTCCGTTTCCACTTTTGTTATGCTCTTTGTCACTTTGCCTCGGCTTTTAGGTTGATTTTAGTTTTTTTAATGCGGTTTTCTTAGGTCTAACAAAGCCACGATTCCTTTGATGTTGTTCCTCGTCCCGCATGGACATTGTATTGCTTTGACGCGTTATTGCAAAGGATCGTCACCGTTATACTAACGAAAACCCGGCCAATTAATATTTTCATACGGTTAGTTTCCTCTCTCCAATTTGTTCATCGCCTTCTTGGCCTTGTCGGGCAAAGAGTTACCGGAAGATTTGTTCCATCGTTGGTATAGCTTGCTTTTCGCCCTGGATTTTCTCTCATATCCCTTCTTGTGGTGGGTTAAGGCTTAAACTTTTTCTGAAAACTGTGCGTCCAGATTTTTGGCAATGGGTCCCTTTTTGATCTGCTTACCTATCTCTTTTGACTACCTAATTCCACATTTGTCCTTTATGGTATCTAAAGATTTTTGTTGTTCGTAGAAAGTCA